>JAHRWI010000224.1 GCA_019090225.1 Porticoccaceae bacterium | reverse complement strand
TAATCAGCCACAATATTGAAACATTGGGGCAAATGTCCTGTAATCCAGCTATTGGCGGCATCGGCAAAAGTCATCTCGTGAAGGAAATTGATGCCCTCGGTGGGGTTATGGCGCTGGCTACAGATCAAGCTGGAATACAGTTTCGAGTGCTTAATGCTCGCAAAGGCCCAGCAGTCCGGGCGACTCGAGTTCAGGCTGATCGAACTTTATACAAAAGCGCGGTACGTAATTTTTTGGAGAATCAGGAAAACCTCACTATTTTTCAACAAGCTGTGGCAGATTTAGTTATTGATCAGGGGCTTGTCAAAGGTGTAATCACCGAAGCGGGAATAGAATTTAGAGCCTCAGCAGTGGTATTGACGGCGGGTACTTTTCTTGCCGGTAAAATTCATATTGGTTTACAAAGTCATACCGGTGGTCGGGCTGGCGATCCCCCGTCAACTATTTTATCCCAGCGATTACGGGAATTACCGTTTCGAGTTGATCGTCTTAAAACAGGGACACCACCTCGGATAGACTCGAAATCCGTAGATTTTAGTGGACTCACGGAGCAGTGGGGAGATGAACCCTGTCCGGTAATGTCGTTTATGGGCAGTGCCGATCAGCATCCGCAACAAACTTGTTGCTGGATTACCCACACCAATGAGCAGACCCATGAACTGATTCGCCAGGGTATGGATCGTTCACCACTGTATACTGGTTTAATTGACGGTGTTGGGCCTCGTTACTGCCCGTCCATAGAAGATAAAGTGGTACGTTTTGCTGATAAATCGAGCCATCAGATTTTTATAGAGCCAGAGAGTTTGAGCTCCAACGAGCTGTATCCAAACGGCATTTCGACCAGCCTGCCATTTGATGTTCAACTGGCTTTAGTTCGTTCTATCAAGGGCTTTGAGCGCGCCCATATCACTCGACCGGGTTATGCTATTGAGTATGATTTTTTCAACCCACAGGACTTACGCCACTCTCTTGAAACTAGATTTGTAAAAGGTTTGTATTTCGCCGGCCAAATAAATGGGACTACGGGATATGAGGAGGCTGCCGCCCAGGGTTTATTGGCTGGCATTAATGCTGCCCAGCAAGTTAAGGAACTGGAACCCTGGTGTCCTCGCCGGGATGAAGCTTATCTCGGTGTCCTGGTCGATGATTTAATTACTAAAGGGACACGCGAGCCTTACCGGATGTTCACCAGTCGAGCAGAATATCGATTGTTATTGCGAGAGGACAACGCAGATACCCGTTTGACCAGTAAGGGCCGAGAGCTGGGTTTGGTCGGTGATAGTCAGTGGGCTCGTTACAATAACAAACATGAAGCAATCAGTCGGGAGAAACAGCGCCTGGAATCGACCTGGGTTCAGCCAGGGAGTACAGCAGCCACGCTTCTGGAAGAAAATACCGGCACCAAACTATCGCACGAATATAGTCTGGCAGATTTACTCAAGCGCCCAGAAATCGATTACCAGATGATAGCGGCTTGCAGTGATAATCAGTCGGTACCCGACGATGTAGCTTTTCAGCTAGAAGTCGATGCGCGTTATGCCGGATACATCGATCGTCAAAGCGAAGATATCGAACGCCTGCGTCGGCACGAAGAAACCGTTATACCCGAAAGCATTAACTATAATGAGGTGAGTGGTTTATCTAACGAAGTGCGTCAAAAACTCAATGAGGCGATGCCATCAACACTTGCAAGTGCTTCCCGTATACCTGGTGTAACACCAGCAGCGGTGTCTTTACTATTGATTTACCTTAAAAAAACCTCCGGGTTAAAAAAGCGCGTTGCCTGATCAAGAAACCGTGATCAAGACTCCATTAGCGAGACAATTACGTATTCAGCTAATAGATGGTCTAAGCGAGCTTGATCAAACATATCCAGAGCACCAGATAGAACAATTGATAAGCTATTTGTTACTGCTTCATCGATGGAGTCGAGCCTATAATCTGACGGCAATCAAAGAACCGGAGGCTATGTTAGTCCGGCATTTGTTGGATAGCATAGCCGTGACAAAGTACTTACGAGGCCTGCGGTTTTTAGATGTCGGTACTGGTGCTGGTCTACCAGGCATTCCATTGGCGATTGCCAATCAAGATCGGAATTTTGATTTATTGGACAGTAACGGCAAGAAAATACGTTTCTTATTCCAGGTGCGGACTCAATTGGGTTTGAGCAATGTCCAAGAACGCCAGCAACGAGTAGAAAATCTTGTCAATATAGAAAAGTATGATGGCATCTTAAGTCGAGCCTTTGCTTCGTTGTCAGACATGGTTAAAAGCACGCAACACCTGCTGGCATCAGACGGGCGTTTTTATGCTTTAAAAGGTAAAATTTCAGAAATAGAATTAAAGGCCTTACCGGACGACTACGGCGTCGAGTTGTTAACCGAGTTAATTATTCCGGGGCTCAATGAACAGCGTCATCTGATAGTGATCGAGCAACGATAAAGGTCATAAATTGACTCCAACTTATGCAATAGCAAATCAAAAAGGTGGTGTGGGCAAGACCACCACCAGCGTCAATTTGTCCGCTTCCCTGGCTCATTTGGGTAAACGGGTTTTGCTGATCGATATGGATCCTCAAGGTAATGCAACCACCGGTAGTGGTGTCGATAAAAACAGTGTTAAATCGACGGTTAGTGAGGTGTTATGCCAGGAAAAAGATATAAAGGCCAATATTATCAAGAAATTACCAGCAGGTTATGATTTGCTGCCCGCCAACGGTGATTTGACCGTCGCAGAGGTGTATTTAATCAATAACCCTGGCGGAGAGAAGAATCTGCACAAGGCTATTGAGTCCCTCGATGACTATTACGACGTGATTATTATAGATTGTCCGCCGGCCTTGAATATGCTGACCGTCAATAGCCTGGCAGCCTGTAATAGTGTGATTATCCCGATGCAATGCGAATATTACGCTCTGGAAGGCTTGTCGGCGCTCGTCGGTACCATCGCTAAAATAAGTAAAACGGTAAACCGACAGCTTCGAGTGGAGGGAATATTGCGAACCATGTACGACCCTCGTAATAGCTTAACTAACGAAGTGTCTAATCAACTACATGAATATTTTGGCAATCGAGTTTACCAAACAGTCATACCGAGAAATGTACGTTTGGCAGAAGCACCGAGTTATGGTCAACCAGCTTTGTTGTATGATCGGTATTCCAAAGGAGCCGTAGCATATCTTGGTATGGCAGAAGAACTTATACGTAGAGCCACTAAAGCGCGTTCCACCACCTAACTTCATGGATTTGAAACACAAGACGGATTATTCCTGATGAACACAAAACGAAAGGGCCTGGGTAAAGGTCTCGATGCCCTCCTGGGTTTGAGTGAGGACAATACCGGCACGGAACAAACGTCGGGGCTAAGTGGCGATAAGAGCTTAAGAGATCTACCTATCGAATGGTTAGCGCGAGGTCGTTACCAACCTCGCCAGGACATGAACCGGGAAGCTCTGGAAGAATTAGCGGATTCGATACGCGAACAGGGCATTATGCAGCCAATTTTAGTGCGCCAGCTCGAACAGGATAGCTATGAAATAGTCGCAGGAGAACGTCGCTGGCGAGCCGCACAAATTGCTGGTTTAAGCACCGTGCCGGTATTGATTCGTGACCTGAGTGATCAGGACACCCTGGCGATGGCTTTAATTGAGAATATCCAACGGGAAAATCTCAATGCGATGGAAGAAGCAAAAGCATTGGTACGCTTGCAGGAAGAGTTTGGTTATACCCAGGAACAGGTCGCTAAAGCGGTGGGTAAATCCCGTTCTGCGGTAGCCAACTTAATACGTTTGAACAGTTTGCAAAATGATGTCGCACTGATGCTTGAACGAGGTGATCTGGAAATGGGCCACGGTCGCGCTTTGTTAGCACTAAGTGGCCAACAGCAAATAGAAACCGCTCGGATGGTAGCGAGCAAGGGCTTGTCGGTGAGAGATACCGAAGTCCTGGTGCGGCGAACCTTAAAACACAAGGAAAATCCCGATACTGCAGCTGCGAGTGATCCCGATATAAGCCGCTTAGAGCAACAGGTTTCAGTGTTGCTGGGAGCAGGTGTTAAAATAGCGCACCGAAGTGGCGGCAAGGGGAAGATGACGATAACTTACAACAGCGTCGAAGAATTAGAAGGAATTTTAGAACACATTAAATAAGCTTTTGCCGTTGATATATATCCTGACTCGAATAAACGCCTGAATAGCACTGTATTTGTTGATTCGCACAATTAACCTGACTATAATGCGCCGCGCTTGTGGCTGCCTGTGGTTTTGAGGACGCGAAGATTCCAAAGTATTGGGAGAAAACGCAATAACGGATGTCCGGGCCAGAGGCTGGTTTGATGGAAAGTGCTCATCAGGGAGACCTGAAATTAGCCTTAGTTATCGCAGCCACGCAGTTAACAATTGTTTTGTTGTTAGCGATTTTATTTGTTTTGTTTGAGACTTCGATATTGAGCGCTGCCTTAGTAGGTGCGTTAATAGGACTAGCAGCTAGTTGCAGTTTTGCCCTGATATCGTTGCGTTCCGGAACAAATCGCTCCGCCGGTAAGGTCTTGCTTGACCTTTATCTTGGCCAATTAGCGAAATGGATAGTAATAGTGATTACCATGGTGGCAACGTTTAAGTACTTGCCAGGTGTTGATCAAGGTTTAAATATATTAGTGTTGCTGGCTGTTTTTTTGTTAACACAAAGCGCGTATATCATTGCGCCTAGCGTTGTTCAAAAAATGTTGTAAAGCCTGGTAAGCGTCGAGGTAAAGTCAGTTTGTGATGGCTGCTCTGATGCAAAGATAGACGAAAATACGCGCTTTGACAAAAAGCAAACAAACTGACTTAGGAAACGGAAATCATTAATGGCTAGCGAAACCATTACTGCTGAAGAGTACATTTCCCACCACTTAACTAACCTAACCTATGGCCAACATCATGATGGTAGCTGGGGTTTTGCGCATTCTGCTCAAGAAGCAGCAGACATGGGTTTTTGGGCTGTCAACGTAGACACCTTTGGTTTCTCCCTGTTTTTGGGTGTTTTATTTATGTTTGTTTTTCGCCTGGTGGCGAAGAGCCCAACTACCGGTGTCCCCGGTGGTTTGCAAAACATGGTTGAGATGGTTGTCGAGTTCGTCGATGACAACGTGAAGAGCATGTTTCATCATAAGAACAATATGGTAGCGCCTCTCGGTTTGACCATTTTTATGTGGGTCTTACTGATGAATATCATGGATTTAATACCCATCGATTTTCTTCCCGAAGCGGGCAAGGCCATGGGTATACACTTTCTGAAAGTGGTGCCGTCCACCGACATCAATATCACCATGGGTATGGCGCTTAGCATCTTCGTTCTGGTTGTTTACTACAGCATCAAACAAAAAGGCATCGGCGGCTTTGCGGCCGAACTGTCTTTGCATCCCTTTGGTAAATGGGGCCTGCCGGTCAATTTATTTCTCGAAGTAGTTAACCTTCTAGCTAAACCTATTTCACTCGGTTTGCGTCTGTTCGGTAACCTCTATGCCGGTGAAATGATATTTATTCTTATTGCGCTATTACCTTTTTGGGCGCAGTGGGCTTTGTCTGTACCCTGGGCAATATTCCATATCTTAATCATCGTGCTACAGGCCTTTATATTCATGGTACTCACCATTGTATATTTAGCCATGGCTCACGATGAGCATTAAGGTAAAGCAGTACAAACACGATCAGTTTCAATGTAGTAAAGATTCACCACACATTTAACGAAACATTAACGACACTCTAAACGAGAATACGGGAGCAAAAAATGGAAACCGGATTAATCTACCTGGCTGGTGCGATTCTGATGGGCTTAGGCGCTGTAGGCGCGGCCATTGGTGTAGGTATACTTGGCGGCAAATTTTTGGAAGGTGGTGCGCGTCAGCCTGAACTCATTCCTATGCTCAGAACCCAGTTTTTCATTGTTATGGGTCTGGTTGATGCGGTACCTATGATCGGTGTTGGTATTGGTTTGTTCCTGTTATTCGCCAAAGCCGCTTAATATTTGACCGTCCAGGTCAGCGTTAAGTCGACTAACAAGAGGTGCTGGTGTGAATATCAATGCAACATTACTAGGCCAGGTTATATCTTTTGCCATCTTTGTATGGTTTTGCCTGAAGTTTGTCTGGCCGCCGTTGATAGCGGCGATGGAAGAACGCAAGGCGAAGATAGCAGATGGCCTTGATGCCGCAGATCGCGCAATGCGGGATTTGGAATTAGCTCAAAATAAGGCGACAGACCGTCTTAAAGAAGCTAAGCAGGACGCCGCTGTCATTATCGATGAAGCCAAAAAGCGGGCGAGCCAGATTGTCGAAGAATCTAAAGACAAAGCTCGTGAAGAGGGTGAGCGCTTAATCACGGCAGCACAGGCCGAGATTGAGCAGGAAGCTAATCGTGCTCGCGAACAACTGCGCAGTCAGGTGGTTGTGCTCGCGCTAGCTGGTGCTGAAAAGGTTCTCGAACGTTCCGTTGATGACGAGACGAACAGAGCGCTGGTTGAGCAACTAGCGGCTCAACTGTAGAGGTATCAATGGCTGAATTAAGCACATTAGCTAGACCCTACGCCAAGGCGGCGTTTGAGTTAGCTAAGCAAAATAGCCAGCTAACTCAATGGGCCGACACCCTTGGTTTGCTGTCGGCGCTTAGCGAACAGCAAAACGTTGCCAAACTATTTAATTCGCCAAGTGAAACCCCAGAGGGCAAGGCACAGAAGCTAGTAGATATTTGTGCCGATGACTTGTCTGCCCAGGGTAAAAACTTTGTTCACACGCTAGCAGAAAACCGACGCCTAACTTTATTGCCTGAAATTAACGCTCAGTATCAAATGCTGAAAGCAGAGCAGGAAAAAAGCATAGCGGTCGATGTTGTTTCAGCACAGGAGATGTCCGCTGAGCAACAAGCTAGTTTAACAGGCGCACTAACCGAGCGTTTGCAACGAACAGTAACAATTAATGTGTCGATAGACCCAGCTCTCCTGGGTGGTGCGGTTATCCGTGCCGGCGACACGATCATCGACGGGTCCGTTCGCGGTCGTCTGGCCAAGCTTGCCGAAGCTATCAATTCGTAGGATCGAGGAATCGAGAATGCAGCAACTGAATCCATCTGAAATCAGCGAAATTATCAAGCAACGTATTGATAATTTAGAGGTTTCCACAGAAGCACAAAACGAAGGCACCATCGTATCGGTGTCGGACGGTATCGTGCGAATCCACGGCCTTGCCGATGTTATGTACGGTGAGATGATCGAATTTGACGGCGGCCTTTACGGTATGGCGCTCAACCTTGAGCGAGATTCAGTAGGTGCTGTTGTACTGGGAGACTACCAGTCTCTGGCAGAAGGACAAAAAGCCCGTTGTACAGGCCGTATCCTCGAAGTACCTATTGGTCCTGAGTTGGAAGGCCGGGTGGTAGATGCTTTGGGCAACCCAATAGATGGCAAGGGTCCAATTAACGCACCGTTGACAGATGCTCTTGAAAAAGTCGCCCCAGGTGTTATTGAAAGACAATCGGTTGACCAGCCCGTCCAAACCGGACTTAAAGCGATTGATGCCATGGTGCCAGTTGGCCGAGGTCAGCGAGAACTAATTATTGGTGATCGCCAGATTGGTAAAACGGCCATCGCTATTGATGCGATCATCAATCAAAAAGGCACGGGCGTTAAATGTGTTTACGTCGCGATTGGTCAAAAAGCTTCAACGGTAGCGAATATCGTTCGTAAGCTTGAAGAACACGGCGCAATGGACCATACCATTGTTGTTGCGGCGACTGCCTCAGATCCGGCTTCCATGCAATATCTGGCCCCGTATGCCGGTTGTACTATGGGTGAGTACTATCGTGATAGAGGCCAGGATGCACTGATTGTTTATGATGATTTGACCAAACAGGCCTGGGCTTATCGCCAAATTTCATTGTTGCTACGTCGTCCACCTGGGCGTGAAGCTTATCCGGGCGATGTGTTTTATCTGCACTCCCGTTTGCTCGAACGTTCAGCCCGCGTCAATATCGATTACGTTGAAGCCTTCACTAAAGGTGAAGTGAAAGGCCAAACTGGCTCATTGACAGCGCTGCCTATTATTGAAACTCAGGCCGGTGACGTATCAGCCTTTGTACCGACCAACGTTATTTCGATCACCGATGGCCAGATCTTCGTTGAAACGGATCTGTTTAACTCCGGTATCCGTCCAGCCATGAATGCGGGCTTGTCCGTATCTCGGGTGGGTGGTGCGGCGCAAACCAAAATTATTAAAAAGCTCGGTGGTGGTATTCGTCTGGCTTTGGCTCAGTATCGAGAGCTGGCAGCGTTCTCACAGTTTGCCTCGGATCTTGACGATGCGACCCGCGAGCAGCTTGAGCATGGTCAACGGGTAACAGAGTTGATGAAACAGGATCAGTATTCACCCTTGAGTGTTGCTGAAATGGGCGTTTCACTTTATGCCGCTAACGAAGGTTATTTAAAAGAAGTTCCGGTCGTAAAAGTAGGTGATTTTGAAGCCGCGCTGCTGTCCTACATGAACAGCGAGCATAGCGATCTCCTCAAACAGGTTAATGATACGGGTGACTGGAACGATGATATCCAGGCTGGCTACAAAGCCGCTTTGGACAAATTTTCAGCGACTCAAACCTGGTAGGTCAAAGGCTTGTTCACCACATTCGGCACAGACCCGCTTCGAAGGGCAAGAGGTAATTCTTAATGGCTGTTGGTAAGGAAGTTAAAACAAAGATCAATAGTGTAAAAAGTACACAAAAGATCACCAGCGCTATGGAAATGGTGGCGGCCAGTAAAATGCGCCGTGCTCAGGATCGAATGTCTCTTGGCAAGCCATACGCTCAGCGTATCCGGGCAGTTATTGGCCACATTGCTAATGCGTCTCCTGAATACAAGCACAAATACCTTGAAGAGCGAGAGGTTAAACGAGTCGGTTATATTCTCGTGTCAACGGATCGAGGCCTTTGTGGTGGTTTAAATGTCAATTTATTTAAAGCTACCTTAAAAAAGATGAAGGAATGGTCAGACCAGGGTGCTGAAGTTGATATCTGCGCTATTGGTAGTAAAGCTTCAGCTTTTTTTGGTGGTGTCGGCGCGAATGTCGTTGCCACGGTTAAAGATATGGGTGATCAGCCGGTTGCGGCAGAGCTTATCGGGAGCGTTAAGGTCATGCTAGATGCCTTTGACGAAGGTCGTCTCGACAAACTTTATCTGGTATCGAACGAGTTTGTTAACACCATGACTCAGGCGCCACAGGTCGAGCAACTGTTACCCCTGTTGCCAGAAGAAAACGAAAACCTTAAGCATTATTGGGATTATATCTATGAACCCGATGCTAAAGACCTGCTAGATGGTTTGTTGATTCGCTATGTTGAGTCTCAGGTTTATCAGGGGGTTGTAGAAAACAAGTCCTGCGAACAGGCAGCTCGAATGATCGCTATGAAAAACGCTACCGACAATGCCGGGGAGCTAATAGACGAGCTCGAACTGCTCTACAACAAAGCTCGACAGGCAGCGATTACTCAGGAATTGTCTGAAATTGTCAGTGGGGCAGCGGCAGTTTAGCGGTACTGATTTTAATTGT
>JAHRWI010000223.1 GCA_019090225.1 Porticoccaceae bacterium | reverse complement strand
TAAGGTCAGTCGACTTTATGGGATCAACAGGCGGGGATGCTAAAAACGATTTCGCCTCATTGGTCAGAGGAACTTTAATCACCTGCCCAGCGACAGTTTTTCCAGGTTCAGTGATTCCGTTATACCGGGCGAGGCCATAAAACTGAAGAGCGTCGCCTAGATACTGCTTGGCAAGGGTTGACAAGGACACACCCGCCTCGAGAGGTACCTCAACAAACTCTTCAGGGTATAAATCACTGACCGGTGCCTCGACCTGGCGGAGCAGATTATTAGCGATTTTACTATCACCAATTTCGGCCAGATAGGCCTGTAGTTCCACCTGAGCCTGACCAGCATCGCCAAGGGCCAGTAAATCAATTGCTTTACGCAAACGCTCGCCGCTCGATAGGCCAGTTTCAGCAACGAACAAAGGCTGCTCTTGCTCAGCGGGAACAAGCGTCTCTTTGTCGTTTGGCAAGGAGCCTGGAGCACCACTTTGGCAACCTGCTAATACTAAGAAAACAGCGGACGCCAACCACGTTCCGGGCATCCTTTCTAATCTAGTCAATTCCATACTCATACAGTCCATACAGTGCTACGGTAACCCTACATATTTTTGCGCTTATATGAAATTAGTAGAATATTTTACTTATTAAAGAAGGTTCGTATTCAACCCGCTTTTAGGTATTTTTTCAACAAAAAAGGGTAGCTAATTAGCTACCCTTTTGAAGTTTAGAACATAGTGTATGTCATATCGATTTCTGCTTCACCGGCCGTGGTGCAAGCAAATATTTGGTGGAGCTAAGCGGGATCGAACCGCTGACCTCAACACTGCCAGTGTTGCGCTCTCCCAGCTGAGCTATAGCCCCATAAAAGGAGAACGGGATTCTATTGATCACACCTTGCACTGTCAAGGTAAAGTCCATCGCTAAAGAACAACATTCAATCTCAAGACACTGCTAGCTGCTGGTACTCCTTGTCCAGTTTCTTGAGTTGTTTTTTTGAAGGCAAGCCGAGCGTTTCCAGGCCATGACGAATTCGAGCGCGCACCAAATCAGGGCCAAGAATAATCATCGAGTCGAATAAAGGCAGTGCGGCTGATTTGCCTGCAAGGGCTATAAACAGCGGCTCCATAAAATCCTTTAGTTTTATATCCATCGCCCGGGCCAGCTCATTTAAACACTGATAAAGCTTATCTCTATGCCACTCGGATACACCATCCAGTGACCAGACTGCATATTGAAGGATTTTTTGAGTAAGCTGTGTGTCGACCTTAGTCTGATCAAAACTCGCTGCATCGATATCCGGTATCCCCGCCAGCAAGTAGGTAACCATCGGGGCCAAATCACTAAACTTTTCGACACGCCCCTGTACCAGAGGAATAATCTCACCCAGCTTATCCCCGTTCAGTGCCCACTCGATCAAACGTTCTCTAAATGCTCCCTCATCTAAATCCTCCCGAATCCATCGCCCATTCAACCAGTCCAGTTTTTCGGTATCAAATACCGGCCCACCCAGGTGCACGTCCTCGATATTAAAATTTGCCACCATCTCCGGCAGGCTAAACTTCTCTTCTTCGTCAGGCATCGACCAACCCATGCGGCCCAGATAATTAATCAGCGCCTCAGGCAGGTACCCCATCGCTCGATAAAAATTTATGCCGGTAGGGTTCTTACGCTTGCTCAACTTACTTTTGTCGGGATTCCTCAACAAAGGCATATGACACAAAACCGGCATATCCCAGCCAAAATACTCGTACAAGAGTTGATGTTTCGGCGCAGAGTTGATCCATTCTTCACCGCGAATAACATGGCTAATTTCCATCAGGTGGTCATCGACAACATTGGCCAGATGGTAAGTCGGCATGCCATCGGCTTTCATCAAGACCTGCATGTCGACCTGCGACCAGGGGATTTCAATAGGCCCCCGTAACATATCGTCAAAACGGCAAACCCCTTGTTCTGGGATTTTCATGCGAATAACGTAGGGGGTGCCGGCTGCACGACGATCAGCTATCTCGGTCGATGACAAGCTCAGGCCACGGCCATCGTATTTGGGTGTTTCGCCGTGAGTCATTTGCTCTCGGCGCATATCGTCGAGTTCTTCCGTCGTAGCAAAACAGTAAAACGCATGCCCAGCTTCGACTAATTGATCAGCATATTTTTTATAAATTGACGTTCTCTCGCTCTGCCGATAAGGGCCAAATTCACCGCCCACATCAGGCCCTTCATCCCACTCAAGGCCGAGCCAGCGCAAGCTATCAAAAATTGTCTGCTCCGACTGTTTATTGCTTCTTTGCTGATCGGTATCTTCTATCCGTAATACAAAACAACCATCATGTTGGCGGGCAAAACATAGATTAAACAGTGCAATATAAGCGGTTCCGACATGGGGGTCGCCGGTGGGGGAAGGCGCAACACGGGTGCGAACGATCATTTTTATAACTCAAGGTAGTCAACTGAAAGGGCGGCATTATATAGCGTATTAACTGCCTTTTTGCAGAGCTTCAGGATAACCGAGGAAAAACCCCTGAGCCGCACCAATATTCATGCTGGATACCACTTGCCACTCCGCTTCTGTCTCAACACCCTCGACAATAATCTGAATTTCACGCGTCTGTGCCAGTTGCGCCAGGGCCTTAATATAAAACTGATTATCTCTGGATAGGTGGATATTTTTAATGAAACTGCGGTGAACTTTCAGGTAGCGTAAAGGCATACTCGCCAGATAGCCAAAAGCCGACGATTCCAGGCCGAAGTGATCGATCGCCAGGCCGCTGTTAAAACGCGTCAATATACTGGCCAGCGACCTTACATTGTCTTCTGCTACTTTTAATGCATGCTCTGGAATCTCTATTACCAGACGACTAGCCATATCTCGATTACTGGACAGAAAATCTGGCAGCCAGTTACAAAATGAGGCGTCGCTAATCGACTCCGGACAAAGATTGACCGCTAGTGTTTGATCACCCGGCAAGCTCGCCTCGGCCAACATTTCCAGAGCTAATTTATCCAGTGCAGTAGAATAACCGAAGCGCTGAACCATCGGCATGACGGTGCTGGCAGTGAGTTCATAATCGTCTGGTGCCCGAAACCGTGAATAGACTTCGTACGCCAGTACCTGCTTGTCAGGTACAGAAACAGTTTGCTGAAAATGCAATTCAATGGCCTTGTCTGCAATAGACTGAGCTACAAACTCCTTACCGTTCAACACGGAGCGAGACACCGTCGGAATACTTGCCATATCGAGGCTAGCAAATTTATTCCAGTTCTTCCCGCCATCGATATCGATACTATGCAGAGCCATATCCGCCTCACTCAAAAGCTCTGGCCCATTCTTAATAGCACTGCTGTAGGTAAAGCCCATGGTAATAGTGAGTGGTAATTGCTCCTGATGCTGCCAACTAATACGAGTCATATCGGCCATCAGCGACGCGGCGAGGGCCTCGGCTTCCGGTTCATCAATATCAGGTAAAAATATCGAAAATTCCTGGCCCTGCCTCCGAGCCAGCAAGGCCAGATCATGATTTGCAATACCCTGCCCTAGTTTCTGCGCTAGAGTTTGCAACACGTCATTACCGCCCTGTCGACCAGCAATATCATTGATACGACTCAAATCGTCCAGAGCAAAGATCATCAGCGCGCCACAATGGCTACCTGTCTCGGCACTGGTAAAGGCATTGAGACGAGCATCGAAATCAGTCCGGTTAGACAAGCCGGTGACAATGTCGGTATGGGACTGGTTGCGCAAGTCACTAATGAGGTCTGACTGGCTGTGGAACAAACCTTCCAAACGGGAAGATAATCGGTTCATTGCCTGAACTACCACACTGAGTTCTCGTGTTTTAGGTAAGGTCGACTGCTGGACGAATTGTTGTTCACAAATAGCGTTGGCTTGACTCTCTACTTCTCGCAGTGGCGCAAGCACTACACCCACCGCAAAAAAAGCAGCAATACACGAGCCTACCCCAATTAGAGAAAACCAGGCCAGGTGCATCAGCATGGCTCGCCATAAATTTTGGTAGGCTTGTCCCGGATGACTGACAACGACCAACTTACCCAATATTACCCACCCAGACGCTACCTCTGCAGAGCCCTCGTAATCAGGTAATTTCATCACGTTAACAAACCACTGGGGAACCCCTTCGACCAACACAGGGAACTCCCTTTTTAGTACGGTATCACCGTTCATATCGACAAAATAAATCTGCTTGTAGTAACCACTATCAGACACCGCATTAAGCATGGTATTCAGCGTCGCGATATCCTTACCTTCGGTAGCTTGAGTCATCGACATGGCCAAGGACGTTGCTGCATCCTGAGCGTGGGTTTGCATCTGCTGAGCCACCAGAGATTTGCTGTTATTGAAGCTGACAAAAAGATTGCCAAAATAAAGCACGACAAGCACTCCGAGTACGGCAATGATTAATTGTCTGTAAAGTGTCACCGATCCTGCTCCTGAATGTATCAACTGCGAGCAAGTCTAAATGAATCGAGTAAAATTGCCAATCTAGTCACATTGTTGCGAAATTAAGTAAATGTTTCGCAACAACTACTTGTGTTAACATTATGTTTTATAAATACTTTATTATGTATTTCTGATCTCTTGCCAGCCTGTTTTCTCAACAAAAACTCTCTCCATTTGATACCGCTTGTGCTGGCATCACTGCTTGCCATGTCAGTCGCCATCGCAGATCACACCGGCTTTGATGAAAAAATATTGACTAAAATAGGTCTTAAGTACGGTGGTGGTACCGAACTTAGGGTACGGAAATGGCAGCGTTTAATTCATAACAGCAACGGCTTAAACGATGAACAAAAACTCGAGCGAGTCAACGATTTTTTCAACGGGGCCAGGTTCGTCAACGATATTACGCAATGGCATCAGGAAGATTATTGGGCCACACCGCTAGAGTTTCTTGCCGAAGACGCTGGAGATTGCGAAGACTTTTCTATCGCTAAATATTTCACGCTCAAAGAAATGGGGCTCGACATTGGCAAACTCCGTATCACTTACGTCAAAGCAGTGACCTTAAATCAGGCCCATATGGTGCTTGCCTACTACCCTACACCCTCTGCCATTCCCGTCATCCTGGATAATATTAATAAACGCATCAAATCTGCCAGCGAGCGGAATGATTTACTGCCGGTCTACAGCTTTAATGCAGAAGACCTCTGGCTGGCGCGATCCCGTAACGAGCAGTTAAAAGCCGGCAAATCGATCCAATTGGGTTTATGGCGAGAATTAACCGAGCGAATGGAAAGGGAGTTACTTTGAAGCTACTTACATGATTAGATACAACTTAATGAGTCCAGGAAGCAATCGCTTCACTAAACTCGCTTCGGAATATTAGAGCAAGGCTAGCGCTTGAACGGCAATTTCAAGGTTTTTACCAGAAATATCCCCCGAGGCCTACTTGCGCTTAGTCTCCTCTGTATTACCGCCTGTGCCAGCAAGCCAGAACCAAAGCCTGCTCCACCCGAGCATTTAATCAAACTAGAACGGCGCGCTAAACCAAACTTTCCGCAAATAATAAAAAACGTCGAAGAACATCACGGTCCCATTGCCGCTAATCGAGTCCGTTACTGGGCCACATTGATCCAACAAAATAAGCACCTTGCAGATATAAAAAAACTACAGAAAACCAACAATTTTTTTAACGACGCGCGTTTTCTTAGCGATCAGGAAGTGTGGCGACAGCAAGACTATTGGGCAACGCCGGTCGAGTTTCTCATTCAGGATGCCGGGGACTGTGAAGACTTCTCCATCGCCAAGTACGTCACCCTTGATCTTATGGGTGTAGACATTAAAAAGATGCGCATCACTTACGTAACCGCAGAATCTTTGGACAAGCCTCATATGGTGCTGGCCTATTATACTGACCTGACCGATATCCCCTTGATACTTGATAATCTCATTCCGCAAATCTTGCCTGCCGATCAGCGCCTTGATTTAACACCTGTGTATAGTTTTAACGCCACTACGCTATGGCTAGCTCGCTCAAGAAATGAACAACTCGAAGCGGGTGATTCCCGCCAACTAAGACCCTGGATAGAACTGAACAAAAAGATCAGTAAAGAATTTGGCTTTTCTCTGAATTAATAGCGAATTAGCACTAAATTAACACCGCATTAACGAGACTCTAAACCAGTAAGCGATCAAGTTGTTACATTACTTGTGGTAAAGGAATTAACCCTATAATTTAGAACGCCTACAAAAAACGCCACCCTGAGGCGGCGCTTTTATAAACGTGAGACCTAAGGAATCAGGTATTTACTTTCCGGTCGATATCAAAAATATCGAGAGTAAACTAAACCCCATCGGTGACCAAACTATTACCCGCCAACAAGTTATCGATTACCTGCACATTGGAAAGCACTCCACCGTTCGTTAAATCAACTCCCTCCAGAACAATAGTCTGAGTGTCACCACCCGCTACCGCACCATTAGTGTCTACCGTAATCTCCGTATTGCCGTCAACCAGACTAAAGTCTAGATAGCTGTCCAGGCTGCCTGAGTTATTACTTTCACCGGTTAGTAGGGTCGAAAGGTCAAGGACATCACCTTCTGCAACATTAAAGTCAGAAATAGTATCGACCGGCGATCCTGTAGCATCATCAGCCAGCCAGACAAAAGTGTCACGTCCGGAGCCACCCGATAGTAAATCGCTGCCCTGACCACCGGTAATAGTATCGTCACCTTCCTGGCCATAGACGATATCGTCGCCAGCACCTGCATCGATAATATCGTTTCCCCCGACCCGAGATTGCCCAGCGCTATCGAGTGATTCTCTGCCCACGGTTTCGTGATTATTGAGAATGTAAGACAAGGTATCATCACGCGACCAATCTGCGGATGCCTCCAGCTCAGCGAAAACTTCCCAACCAGAACCATCAGACAGTTGAACATCAAGTGCTGACTTCAACGCATCGGTGTAGGGCGCATCACCAAAGATAATATCATTGCCCCCACCCGCTGTAATTAGATCACTACCGATAGCATCGAGATTCACTATCGTACCGAGTTCACCAATGACATCGCTAAGTTCTTCAGCGGAATCGACATTAGTCGCTGAACCACCTGGCCCTTCGACCTCCGAGAGTAGATTCAGTGCTGCGTTATCGACATTAATACCAACAGCTTCAATGGTAAAACCACTAGCCTCAATGTCAGCCACTTCGTTAGCAATTTCATTAATCGCTTGTACGGAAGTGGCAGAACGGGGGTTTCCATTATCATCTAGCACATAGTTAGGTTTCCCATCGGAGACAAAGACCACTTTGTTTACATCGGCACCAGCTAATGCAGACCCTCCATCAATCCAATCTTGCGCTTTAACAAGACCTGCCTCGTAGTTCGTCCAGCCTTCGTCAGTCAGCGCGTTAATATCCGCTATTGCCTGCGCGAGCTCAGCATTATTATCAACGCCGCCCACCGTTAAATTGTAGGTGCCAATGGCTGACCCGTCGGTACTAAACCCTGCGATATAGACGCGAATGTTGTCCGCATCAGAAGCTACCAGACTATTCAGGGAGTCGATCAGTGCGTTCTTCATTGCTTGAAGTCGTGAGATTGTACCTGCGCCAAAATCGATTTGCTCACTCATGCTCCCAGATGTATCCAGAACAAAAATGAGGTTAGCACTAACACCGGTTGCGTTGCCTCCACCGGTATCACCTATCAGTACATCATTCGCTACATTCCCGGTTATAGCGCCTTCAACCGTGATGTTATCCTTGGGTACGGTATGGTCTTCTGTTTGGCCGTCCACGTCATTGGCGTTACTACCAACGACCACCTCATTCACATTCACTACGTCAACAGAGAAGGAAGCCGAAGCCGTATCACCGTCGCCATCTGTCGCAGTTATCTCAAACTCTAAAGATGTGTCCTCGGGAACAATTTCATCAGTAACTGTGAAATCCTGAATCCGTACGGAATCATTAGAATCGTCGTGATCGAAGCGCACCTGGATACTTTCAAACTCCCCACCTGATCCAATATTAATTGCTACACCGTCATTACCGGCAGCATTCAGCCCCGAGACTACCAAGATTCCTGAATCTACCGAGCCGTTAGCATCGAAGGTTTCCCAATAAATTGTTGTTGAGTCGATGTTGCCTTGCCCCACAACGGTAAAACCGATCCCGTCTATCGGAACTGTCGAGCTGGCTTGAAATGCCTGGTTATCATTGATATTACCGTTCTGCAATCCAAAACCTATGTTATTCGGATTAAGGTTGTCAGAACCATCATTGGGGTTACTCAGGGTCTGAGTCGATGAGTCGTAAGACAAGCCATCAAAAATGATCTCATTGCCGTCCGCGTTAACCTGAATGGTTTCAACTGGACTACCTCCGACAAACTGCTCACCGATTTCAATAATTTGCGTCGGTTCTGGTGTAACTAAATCAAAGGTGTAGGTGCCATCGTTATTGAGAGTCAATGTGTAATAAACCTCACCACTACTATCGATCGTTGCGGTCAGGGTATTACCATCGTCCGATAAGGTTTCGGTAATACCATCCAGGTCCGTCCAGTTAGTGATGGCGAGACCATCGTCTGTACCCGCTCCGGTATTCGGCCCGTCAGCACCAAATTCAAGGCCATTGATATTCCCGATGACCGAGGTTGCTGCATTGGGTACTTCTATATTGTCAATACTCGTTAGTGTCGGCGTGTCATCAATCGCACGGATAACTAAGTCATCACTCGCGCTCGTACCACCCACACCGTTTACTGTGATTTCAACACTGTCATCAAAGTGAGCCAGCGTCACCGCATCGTCTCCGCTGACGACTTTGCTGTCATTGTCAATCGTTGCACTTAACTCATAGGTGTAATTAATCGTGCCACCAAAGCTATCACCCGTGTAGCCATCTAAGGTCAGGACCCCTTCACCGGTATTCACAGTATCGCTGCCATTAAAGGCCTGCACTTCTGCCAGGGTATAGGTCGTACCACCGATCACTACGGTTAAAATGCCGTCGCTTGCCGATACCGTAAACGTACCGCTTTCCTTTTCTGAGTCAGCTCCTGCATCGGATCCATCTGGATTCAAGCCCGCTTCATAGACTGTCCCATCGGGTCCCGTCGCTGCAACTGTCTCTACGGTCGCTTCGTCATTGGCACCATTGATGGTTATCGTTAGCGTCGCAGACGCCTGGTCACCATCGGCATCGGCCATGATGTAGGTAAGCTCATAGTCGGTACTATCCGCAGCCGTTAAGGCTTGGGTCGTCGCTAAGCTGTTATCTAAGGTGTAGCTCCACGTGCCATCTCCATTTTGGACCAGGGCTCCGTAGGTGTTCAGCGCCGCAATCGCATCGAGGTTCGCTTGATCAGCACCCCAGCTGACAAAGACTTCACTTTGATCCGCATTCGCGTCATCATTAGACAGAACATCGCCCGATACAACACCACTGCCAACGTCTTCGGTCACGCTTTCTGGACCATCATCTACCGCTGTCGGACCATCGTCTTCAAAGGCCAAATTACTGCCGATATTGATGGCCTCACTAACGGGGTCACCATCACCATCTGTGGCTGTTGCGGTGAGCGTAATAAGGTCGTCAGACACTAAAGTAGTTGGTTCACTTGATTCATCGTGATCTAACACATTGTCATGCACAACAGCACGTATCTGATCGAGGGTTACTTCACCAAACTCATCAACACTGACGGTGAACACCACGTCACCGCCGGTTTCGGTACGGCCTTCAACCGCATCGCCGTTCATATACAAAAATACTTTTTCGCCAGACAAGGTATCAACGATTCCGGAATCCACAGCATCGGCGCTAATGCTTAAGGCATACACCAGAGGATCTGTATCAGCAGGGCCATCTGCCCCATAAAATACGGAGCCAAAGGCACCGGCAAAACTGGCACTGGCATCAGTGCTCAATTCGGTTTCATCTACAGTGAGAGTCGGCTCCCCAAAAAACTGAAGGTCAGACTCTTGACCATATTCTTCAACGATAAATTCCGGCGTATCGTCGTCTACATCAATAGACAAAGAACCTTGCGCGCTATCCCCATTACTATCGGTGACGGAATAATTCAGATTGAAGCTCAGATCATTTTCATCACCACCTTCTGGGTGATCAATCGCGGCGTTTTGAGTAACAGTGTAATCACCGCTAGACGGATCAAGAGTTACGGTGATTACCGTTACACCACCTTGCTTGACGAGCAGGTCATCACCCGATAGTTCATAAGTGAAACCGGCAGGCGCGCCAGTGGTAAGCCAACCGAGGGTGCCAGCACCATCGAGGCCAAACTCATGAACCAGTGTGCCCGCAGTATTAGCAGTGTCAGGATCAACATCGCCAGTACCGCCGGGGTTTCCGCCTTTGAGTGCGTCGTCATCTAGCTGTACCGAGCTTTCGCCAGCGCTGGGCAGACCGTTAATAATGATTTCAGGCTCAGATAAAGGGGTAGTGTCGGCAGTTGGATCCACTTGCGGACGTGGGGGTAAATCGGGATCAAAGCCAGCCTCTGGCTTGACTTCAGTAACAGATCGCGCGAATAACGCGCCCTGCCCACTTTCATCGCTTGCACCGCCACCGTCACCTTCGCCAGCAGCCGTTTTGTCGAGCTTCTCAGTAATATCTTCACCAGCCTCTAAGGCTGCGAGGAGTTCTTCGAACAAGCCTTCGTCACCTTCCTGTTGGGGCAAAGCAGCGAGTGCTTCAGCACTCGCTCTAACGCCTTCCCCAGGAGGCAGTTGATGGACACTGCCATCAGCAAGTGTTAGCAGCGCGAAGCCTGAACCGGCTGATTCGACAAGCTCACCCTCATAAATCGCGTCACCTATCTGCAATTCTCGAATAGAACCGTCGGAAGAAACCGCAACGATCGTGCCTGATCCCATCTTCAGCACCGCTACGACACCAGCATCTTCACCAGCTTGTATTTCACTTCCTTGCTTAAGTTCATCGTTCATAGGTAACTCCTTGGTTAATCGAGGTATCACATGCCATACCTGCTTATAGAGATGGCCTTGCTTGAAAAGTTAGATTGAGAGCTTTGCCCCAACCATGTACATCAAATCACCCATACCGTGGAATACGCGGTATTCATTGAAGATAACATCGTAGCGGGCGGCAATCAGAGACTGTTGTGCACCGATAGATTCAGTCTCAGTATTCAATAAATCGAGCAGGGTTCGCCGACCAAGATCAAACTGGTCTAAATAAGCTTCTTTAGTCGCTTGCGAGTCTTTGACATGAGACACCAGGGTCGGCATTTGGGCTTTTAGGGTTTCGTGTGCGACCCAGGATAAACGCAGCTCTTGCTCGATTTGACGCATTGCGTTTTTGCGGACTTCTTTAGATTGCTCAACAAGGAATGCAAACTCCTGGCTTCGAGCCTGATCCGCCCGGCCGCGATAGAGGTTATAACGCATACGAAGCATAACTTTGAGGTCATCGACCTGTTGTTCGATACCGTCGATATTGTCATTTAGATCACGCTCTACCTCGACGTGGAATTTAGGGTAAAACGCACTTTTGGTCTGCTCATATCGAAATGTGGTCGCATCAACATCGGCATTTGCTACTTTCATAACCGGGTGGTTTTCACCGGCCTTGGCTATCGCCTCGTCAACATTGGCAGGCATATATTTGCGATAAGATCCCGGCACATCCAGGTCATTTTCGTTAGGCATGACACCAACCACGCGCTGATAGTTAGTAGTGGCATCACGCAAGTTCGCTGAAGAGGCTGCCTGATTAGTTTTAGCTAGCGCTAAAC
Source organism: Porticoccaceae bacterium (assembly GCA_019090225.1). Classification (GTDB taxonomy): domain Bacteria; phylum Pseudomonadota; class Gammaproteobacteria; order Pseudomonadales; family Porticoccaceae; genus HB2-32-21. The sequence continues at coordinate 208 of JAHRWI010000223.1, read as the reverse complement.
GCCCAGCAATTTGATCGAGATCGGCTCGGCTACCGACTCCAGAATCGAAACGCTTTTCCATTCGACCATGGACCTCCTCATGAAAAGCCAGGGTATCTTCTGCCAAACTCAGGATAGCTTTTTGCTTCAAAACTTCTGTGAAAACGCGGACAACTTCGAGCGTCACATCTTCGCCAACTGAGATAGCCCGTTGACGAGCACTCTCTTC
>JAHRWI010000222.1 GCA_019090225.1 Porticoccaceae bacterium | reverse complement strand
ACTTTGCCCAGTGAACAGCACAGGGTAGTGAGGGTCGAGTTTTCGCGCGATATAGTTAGCGCTGAGTATCGCTACCTGAGAAGCGAGTTTAAGGCCATCGGGGCCCATCATTTTGATGTACATCCAGGCGATGGGCAGAATCGATGCTGAACCCCACGGTGCGGCCGAAATTGTATTATTATCTTTATTATTGTCGTGTCCTCTTTCACCCAACAAGGGATGTCCCGGTAAAAATTCTCTGAGGTGTTCAGCCACCGCGATTGGTCCCATACCCGGCCCGCCGCCGCCATGGGGAATGCAGAAAGTTTTGTGCAGATTAATGTGAGAAACATCGCCGCCGAACTTGCCGGGTTCTGCCAGGCCAACCATGGCATTGAGGTTAGCACCATCGATATAAACCTGGCCGCCATAGTCGTGAATAAGCTGGCAGACATCGACAATCCCGCTTTCGAAAACGCCATGGGTAGAAGGGTAGGTGACCATTAGCGCGGCCAATTTATTGCCACACTGATTGGCTTTTGTTCTCAGGTCATCAATATCAATATCGCCCTGGTCGTTGCATTTAACGACCACCACTTTCATGCCTACCATTTGCGCGCTGGCAGGGTTGGTGCCGTGGGCAGACGAAGGGATCAGGCAAATATCCCGTTGAGTTTCGCCTCGGGACTGGTGGTATTTTTTTATGGCAATCAAGCCTGCGTATTCCCCCTGGGAGCCAGCATTGGGCTGGAGGGAGACTGCGTCATAGCCGGTGCATTGCACCAGCATATCCTCCAGCTCACTAAATAATTGCTGATAGCCGAGCGTTTGGGCGGCTGGTGCAAAGGGGTGGATATTGGCGAATTCGGGCCAGCTAATGGGCATCATTTCCGCAGTGGCATTGAGCTTCATGGTGCAGGAACCAAGGGGGATCATGCTGTTGGTGAGGCTAATATCGCGATTTTCGAGACGTTTCAAATAGCGCAGCATTTCGCTTTCGCTGTGATAAAGATTAAAGACCGGATGGCTAAGAATCTGGTCTTCCCGTAACAAATGTGTGGGTAGACCGAGCAAGGTTTGGGGTGAGAAAGCGGACAATCCTGTAGCAGCTTGAGGTTTTTCGACACAGGAACTAAATATAGTTAGGAGTCGTTCAATCAGTGCGTGATCGCAGGTTTCATCCAGGCTGATGGCGATGGCGTCGCCACCAGAGTCATCAATAGTTCGTAAGTTGATACCCTGCTGATCTGCGCACTTAAGCAGTTCGTGTTGCTGGGTCGGTGTTTCTATGGTCAGGGTATCAAACCAGCTCTCGTAGCGCAGTACGTAGCCATAGTTTTGCAGGCCCGCAGCCAGCAGGCTAGTCAGCTGATGAATACGCCCGGCGATAGTTTTGAGTCCCTGGGGGCCGTGATACATGGCATAGAAGGCGCTCATTAGGGCCAGTAATACCTGGGCGGTGCAGATGTTTGAGTTGGCCTTTTCCCGACGGATATGTTGCTCTCGGGTTTGCATGGCCATGCGCAGGGCCGGTTTGCCTCTCTGGTCTATCGAGACGCCAATGATTCGCCCCGGTGCTGAACGCTTGTAATCTGCCCTAAACGCAAAGAAACCGGCATGGGGACCACCGAAACCCATGGGTATGCCAAAACGTTGGTTACTGCCGACAACAATATCGGCACCCATGCTACCCGGTGATTTGACCAGAACCATGCTCATCAAATCTGTGGCGACAATGGCTAGCGCTCCGCGTCGGTGGATGGTTTCGATAGTGGCTGTCAAATCCCGTACCTGACCGTCACGGCAGGGGTTTTGTAATAAAACAGCGAAATAATCCTGGTCTGTAAAGCTGGAATTCGTCGTTTTTGTATTGCTCAAGGCAATGTCGCCAATGACTATGTCGAAACCAAAATGCTCAGCACGGGTCTGTACGACAGCAATGGTTTGCGGATGGCAGTGACTATCCACAAAAAATGTCGAACTGTTATTTTTTCGGAGTTGTCGCTTCGCCATGGCCATTGCTTCGGCTGCAGCGGTGGCTTCATCGAGCATCGAGGCGTTGGCCATCTCCATGCCGCTTAAATCCATGATCATCTGTTGATAATTGAGCAGGCCTTCGAGGCGGCCCTGTGCGATCTCAGGCTGGTAGGGGGTGTAAGCGGTATACCAGGCGGGATTTTCAAGCACGTTACGCTGGATAAGCGGAGGGGTGATAGTGTCGTAATAGCCTAGCCCAAGCAGCGATTTTTTAACGGTATTTTTCTCTGCCAGGGTTCTTAGCTGCGCAAGCGCCTGTTGTTCAGTGAGTGCGGGGGGCAAGCATAAGGCATCCGATTTGCGAATTGAGTTGGGGACAGTTTTGTTGCTTAGTTCAGCAAGAGAGCTAATTTTCAGAGCGCTTAGCATTTCTTTGCTTTGCTGTGGGTTTAGGCCGACGTGGCGAAATGTAAAAGCAGCAGTATCGGTGTCGAATGAATCGATATTAGTCAGGTGATAGCTCCGGATTGTGTGGTTTTCTGCTCGTACTCTTTGATGGGCGATGGTATGACAGATGCTCGGTTGGAGCTACGCAATACGTTCGGATAAGCATAACAACATGGACTCATGGCCAGCAAATTAACCTTGCGTAGAAAATCGCGGAGCGTTTCCTTGGTGGGTGCTAGATTATAAAAATTTGTTTCGATAGTGTACCGGGATGCCCTTATTGAGTCGTCAAGGAGACGGTTTTATTGTTCTAAGTGTTTGTTGAATATATTAACTAGTAGATGGTTAGGCCATTCAGAAGATTCTATAATGAGGTATTTCTTAGGGTTTTTTACCCACCGTTTAAAAGAAACGAGCATAGCTTATTATGGAAGACGAATTCGGTAGCACCAGCCAGTCCTTCTCTAAAGAAAACTTAGTCAAGGTGGTAGCTTCGAAATTGCAATTAGGTATGTTCATCGTTGAATTGGATCGTCCCTGGCTGGAAACCCCGTTTCTTGTCCAGGGTTTTGAGATTCGTCACCGTTCCGAAGTGGCGAAAGTAGCAGAATATTGTGATTTCGTATACGTACTCAGGCCTGGGCTTTCAAAGGCAAATATAAAGCCTAATGTACATGTGCGTCCACCGCCGCGTAAAAAGTCACGATCTGTCAAACCTCAGCCGATCAAGAAAATCGTCAAGCGCAGACCCATTGTTCGGCCTGGGCCGGCTTATGAGGCTGCCTGCCCTGCACCTAAAGAGCACCCTGCTGCTCGTTCAGCCCATGTCAATGGCAAGTCAGCTATTAAAAGTATCCTGCATTCTGCACAAATCGGCCAGATGCTTGATACGGAAATGGCTGAGGAGGTGGTTTCTGACTGTGTTAATAGCATCGTAAGGAATGTTGATGCGATGGTCTGGATGAGCAAGATCAAGCACGAGCATGAATACACCGCTGAGCACTCCTTGAATGTTTGTATTCTTGCCATTGCTTTTGGCCGGCATCTTAAATTTGATGAAATGGAACTGAATAAGATAGGGCTGTGTGGTTTATTGCACGATGTTGGCAAAATGAAAGTACCTAACGAAATTCTCGATAAGCCGGAAAGTCTGACTGACGAAGAAAAGCAGCTGATGAATGAGCATCCGGCCTTGGGGCACCAGATATTGACTGAGGCTAAGGGAGTCATTCCCGCTGCGCTGGATGTGGTTTTGAATCACCATGAGCGTCCTGACGGAGATGGTTACCCGAGGGGGCTTAGGGCTGATGAATTTACTGAGTATGCGAAAATTATTGCTGTTGTCGACGCCTATGATGCGATGACCAGCGACCGTTGTTATTCCCGTGCGAAATCACCCCTCGAAGCGCAAAAGATTTTGTATGACAACCGTGGCAGTCAATTTGATGAGGAATGTGCCCTGGCATTTATGCAGGCAATAGGTCCTTACCCGCCCGGCACATGGGTTGAACTTCGCAATGGCATGGTGGGCGTGGTACTAGCCGGGCGGCGCAAGTTTCGACATTTGCCGACCTTAACCCTGGTGCTGGATGGCAAGAAAAGGCCGACAAAGCAAAGACCTATTGAATTATATTTGACTGATACCGGAGAGCTAGATAAAAGCTTTTTGATCAAAACCTCCTTGAAAGATGGCACTCATGGCCTACGTCTTGAAGATTTCCGCGTTCAGGCCGAGGTTGACGGTTGATCTATAAAAAATAAAGCTGCCGCCGAGGTTTTTATTGCCAGTGAGTAAAGTTTTTTTCGAGTGTTGTTGATCATATCGACCACTAGCGTCAATTATCGGCAGTGCCGCTGGGTATTATGACAATGTGGTATTGGGCGCATCGTAGCCCACGGTTAGAATTCGCTGTGTATGGAGGACGTTATCGTGATGAAACTCCACTGTGTCATCACAGGCCTTGCCTAGTAGAGCTAAAGCCAAAGGCGAATCTATACTGATATACCCCCGGCTCGGGTCAATTTCATCACTGCCGACGATTCGGTAACGGGCTGGTTTGCCATCGCTGTTCTCAACGCTTACCCAGGCACCGAAATAAACTCGATTTTGATCCGTAGGTAATTGATCGACAATGGTGACATTTTCAAGCCGTTTCGACAGATACCGCACCCGGCTATCGATTTCTCGCAAGTGGCGTTTGCCGTAAATGTAATCACCGTTCTCTGAGCGATCACCATTCTTGGCAGCTGCGTTGACAGTGGCTGTGACGATGGGCCGTTCAACCTTCCAGAGTTGCTGTAGTTCATCTCGAAGTTTTGTAGCGCCCTGAGCAGTAATATAGAGACTGCTGGGTGCTCGGGGTGATCGATAGCGTGACATGCTGGGTGATACCGCCTGAGTTAGGTCTGGTTTGCGGGTAATTTGAAACCAAAAATCTTACTGTAAAACTGGAGTTCCTGGTCTAAGGCGTGAGCGATATTCTCGGCTTTGCGAAAGCCATGACCTTCGCCCCTAAAGGGCACATAGTCGCAGGGTAGCTTTTGTTTTTCGAGAGCCAAAATCATAGCCTGGGCCTGATCAGGTGGAACCACTTTATCGTCTAAACCCTGAAAAAATATCACCGGGCAAGTCAGTTTTTCGATGTGATTAACAGGTGACCGAGCCTGGTAGAGCTCTGTTTCGGCGGGGTACGCACCGACCAGGCGCTCAAGGTATTTTGATTCAAACTTGTGAGTGTCTCTGGCTAAAGTTTCCAGATCGCCAATACCGTAATAGCTCGCCCCAGCTTTAAAGACATCGTGAAACGTTAATGCGGCGAGCACGGTATAGCCGCCTGCGCTACTGCCTCGAATCGCTAATTTATTCGGATCAACCAGGCCCTGTTTAATAAGATATTTAGCGCCCGCGACCACATCGCCGACATCGCTCAACCCCCATTTGCCATCGAGTAATTCTCGGTAATGTCGGCCATAGCCGGTGCTGCCACGATAGTTAATATCGAGCACGGCAAAGCCGCGACTGGTCCAGAACTGAATTTTTAGATTCAGCGCCGCGCTGGTCGCGCCTGTTGGCCCGCCATGACAGATCACAATAAGCGGAGGCTTATCATCTACTGGTCCCCGGTATGTGAGATTGTGGGGTGAATAGTAAAAAGCGTGGGCCTGATCGCCGTGGCTACTAGTAAACGACAGGGCTTGCGCCTGGCTGAACAGATTTTTGTCTAGTGAAGGAGGAGTGGCCGTATCAGTTTGGGGTAATTCATTGATGACCTGGCACAGACCTGTATCGACCGATAGCTGGATTAACTGATTACCGGTATCAGCACTGGCAGCGACAAACCAGGCGAGACTATTTCTACCGGTCATTGCTGATAGCTGGGTAAATGAGCTTTCGACGGGTGTTAATTCACGGTTATCGACATGGGCATCGACATCGACAAGGCCAAGATGCCATAAACCATTTTGCGTATAACAAGTGGCAATTTTGGTGCTGCCAGGGTTGTCGCCATCAACAAAGGCATAGGTAGACATACCCAATGTCCATAGTGGAGTGGCAAACTCGGCCTCCATAGGGCAGATGGGGATGATCTCACCACTGCTTTCCCAGGCGCCCTCCTGGCTGGCTTCATAGCGGTAAAGGTTCCACCATTGGGAGCGATCAGAGATGAAATACAATTGTCCGGTGGGCGACCACTGGGGTTGAAAGATGGCCTCGTCAGCGCTGCCAGCAATGTGCTTTTGCTGCGATACCGCACCGGATTCATCCACGCTTCCCAGCCACAGCTTGGTGCTATACCAGGGCATTGAGGGGTGATCCCAGCTAAGCCAACACAGTTGTTCATGTTCTGGATTTGTGCAGGAGTTGGGGTAGGGGTTGGTTCGGAGGGTGCTTAGAGGCTTAATCCGCGGATAGGCATAAAAATCAGCGCCGCTGACCAGCTCTGTTAACCCATAAGGTGCGCTAAGAGACACCCCGGCGATAAAGTTTCTAGGGTCCCTGGTTTGCTCTGGGTTGCTTTGTTCCAGGCTATCTTGCTCAAAATGTTGTTCACAGACGCAAAGCACGCGATTATGGTTTTGGTCGTAACTGAGGTCGGCGAATCGGTAGCCGCTGTCGGCGGGAGTGATTGCCAGAGGTTCGCACTTGTCATTATTATCGGCTTCGCTAAGTTCGAATCGATAGATCCTCTGATCATCCTGAGCGACGAAGTAAAGAACGTCGTCAATAACGATGTAACAGGCACCACCATATTCGTGAACACGACTCCGAGCGCTATAGGAGCTGGGCAGCACATCCTGTTGAGAGCCGTCGCTATTGCGGCAGACGATGGTATTACGTCCTCCTTCGTCAGGCCGACTTTCAAGCCAGTAGATTTTTCTGTTATTACTATCTCCGCCACTTTCCTGATCCTGACCCTGATCAAGATTGGGTAGATCAATGGTCGGCGTTGCACTGGCGATCATTTTTGCGGTGATCGGTGAGGGCCATGAGCCGTAGGGGGCGGTTTTTTTCATAGTGAGTTTTTGAGACGATTTTTATAGGTAGAGGGTTTATCCGCCCGCCATTTTTACGGTGAATCCGGCTTCGCTCAGGGCATCGGCGATTTTGTCCCGGTGATCTCCCTGAATTTCTATCACACCATGTTTGAGCGTGCCGCCGCTGCCACAGAGGCGTTTAAGCATTTTCGCCAGGGTTTTCAATTCCTCTTCAGAGCGGTCTATGCCATTCACTGTGGTGACTGCACTGCCTTTGCGGCCGCTGGTTTCTCTGCGGATTCGGACAATGCCATCGCTTGTCGGGGTTTTTGATTCAGGTGTCGTTGATACTTTTATTCGGCCTCGGTCAGTGGAATAAACCAGTTTAGAGTCGCTTTTCATCTGCTGAGGCTCCTGATTAGGGTTGAGGCGCTTTTATATGCTGATTTCTGTCTATGTTCATGGCAGCAAGAGTAGCTTGCCAATATGGGCGTTGCTTTCCATCAAGGCGTGAGCTTCGCTGGCCTGATCCAGAGTAAACCTAGTATGGACAATGGGTTTCATTGTGCCATTTGCAAATAGCGGCCAAATTCGTTCTTGCAGGGCGGTGGCAATACCCGCTTTGTTGGCAACCGGCTGGCTGCGCAGGGTAGAACCAGTTAGGATTAATTGCTTGAGCATCATTGGGCCGAGATCCACTTCAACTTTCGAGCCTCTTAAAAATGCTATAGACACAATTCGACCCTGGAAGGCAGCGACACGAATATTTTTTTGCACATAATCTCCGCCGATCATATCGAGGATCACGTTCGCGCCTCTTGAAATATCTTTGATTCCGGCGACGAAATCTTCGTCATGATAATTAAAGGCTCTTTCTGCTCCCAGCTCTGTGCAAACCCGGCATTTTTCAGCACTGCCTGCGGTGGCGAAAACCCGCGTGCCAAAGGCTTTAGCCATTTGAATGGCCGTAGTACCAATGCCGCTGGTGCCGCCGTGGATCAAAAATATTTCACCGGCTTGAAGAGCAGCTCGCTCAAAGACATTGTGCCAAACTGTAAATGTGGTTTCTGGGAGAGCTGCCGCATCTTGTATGGCCATGCCTTGCGGTACTGGTAAGCACAGACGGGCTTCAGCAATAGCATATTCCGCATAGCCACCGCCATTGAGCAGGGCACAGACCTGATCGCCAGGTGTGAGATGAGTTACATCGCTGGCGCAGAGAACCACTTCTCCAGAGACTTCAAGGCCGGGTAGATCTGAGGCTCCCGGTGGCGGCGGATAGCCGCCCTGGCGCTGGATAACATCAGGGCGATTAACCCCGGCGGCAGCGACTTTTATTAGCACCTGCCCCGCCTCTGGCTGGGGTATGGGACGTTGCGTGGGAACTAAGACCTCAGGGCCGCCGGGTTGGGAGATTTCGATACATTTCATGGAGGTGGGTAAGGACATAATGCTGGGGTCTCATTTTCTCTGTAGGTGTTAGTCAGTAATTACACTAGGAATTGCAATATGATAAATATTATACAAATAAACATGCCGATAGCGGGTAGCGATAACTCAGTTAATGCTCTCTGATGGCTGCGCCAATTTAAGGTCAATAGCGCCGCGTTAACCAGAGCGAAGACCCCCAGGATCAATGTGCTGGTTATTTTCGCTAAAGTGACCAGGGGCAGCGTCAGGGCAAAGATCATCACACAGATACCCACCAGCACGGTAGCGAAAACCGGCGTTTGGGTACGTGGGTTAACCCGGGCAAAAACGGCAGGCAGCATAGCCCTTTTACCCATGCCGTAAAGCACCCGGGCGCACATAATGATTTGTAAAAGCGCACCGTTGATGATGGCCACTAGACTGATGGTGGCCATTAGGCTGACCGGAAATTGAGTGTTGCGTTCGACGATAAGTACCAGTGGTGACTTCGATCCAGCCAGTTCATTTATAGGTACCGCAGCGACCGCGCAAAGGGCGACGATAATGTAGAGGCTTGTGGTAATAATCAGCGCCAGGACAATGCCGCGAAACATGTTTTTTTCGGGGTCTTTGACCTCTTCGGCCATATTGACCATGTCTTCAAAACCAATGAAAGCATAGAAGGCAATAAAGGCTCCTGCGGCTATACCGGACCAGGCGGGCAATGAATTGGGTACAAAATATTGTTTTGGATTGTCGAGCAGATTGGGCAAAGAGTCGAAGCTCGCCCATATCACCAGGGCAATACCGAATATCTCGGCGATGGTTGTGGCGACGGCGACAAACACAGATTGCCGCACACCCCAGATAGCGAGGCCCGTTAGACCAAGGATGAGCAGGGCGATCATCAGCGCGTCAGGCAGGGTAATCAGAATAGCAAGGTAGCCGGTAAAGCCACGGGCGATAGTCGCAGAGGAGACTATGCCGCCAAACACCAGTGCGAGGCCGACCAGGCGAGATAAGGCTACGGAAGAAAACGCCTCCTGTACGTAGACCGCTTCACCTGCGCTATAGGGAAAGCGGCGCGCCAGATGTCGATAAGAATAGGCACTAAAGCTCACCACAATGGCCGCGATGAGGAATGCAATAGGCATCAGGGTGCCACTGATCAGGGCCACTTCACCGAGCAGAACGTATATGCCAGCGCCTAAAATGCTGCCGACCCCATAAAGCGTGATCTGGGTGAGTGTCAGTGAGCGTTTTAAAGGCGTTGGCATCAAAGCTGGCTGCTTGTGTGAGTGATGCTTGAGTATAACCTCCGGCGCTGGCAGGTATACTTGCGGTTGAACACGGTTTTGTCGCTTAAAGAATATGCATTGATCGTTGCTAAAGATGGCCGTCTACTGAGATAGAAATTGATAAAGGTGGGTAGGTACAAAGTGGGGCAGGCACAGAGATGAATAAGCACAGAGATGGGTAGGCAAGTGAGTAGTATTAAAGAGACATTGAGCACCATTATATTTGGCACCGACACGCCCGCCGGTAAGCTGTTTGATATGGTGCTGATTTATTCGATTCTGATCAGTGTCGCGACGGTGGTGTTAGATTCCGTTGCTGGCTTGCATGCAAACTATGGAAGATGGTTTTTTTATCTGGAATGGTTTTTTACCCTGCTTTTTACTATTGAGTATTTTCTCCGAATTTATATCTCTGAACGACCGCTTAAATATATATTTAGTTTTTTTGGTTTGATTGATCTGATCTCTATCATTCCTTCCTACCTTGCTCTCGTGATTGTCGGAGCCAATTACCTGTTAATTATTCGCATGCTGCGGGTGTTGCGGGTTTTTCGGATACTCAAACTAGTTCGCTATATGAGTGAAGCGAATCTGCTGATGCGCTCCTTATATATGGGTCGCCGAAAAATATTTATTTTCTTTTTTACGGTCATTATTCTCAGCTTTATTTTTGGTTCCTTGATGTTTGTCATTGAAGGGCCAAAGCACGGCTTTACCAGTATTCCGAAAAGTATCTACTGGACAATTGTGACCATTACCACCGTCGGTTACGGGGACATCACCCCGCAAACCATTGCTGGGCAATTTATTTCGATACTGGCGATGCTTACGGGCTATTCGATCATTGCGATTCCTACCGGCATTGTCACCGCAGAGATGGCTTCCGAGCTGGGGCGGGTTCGATCAAAGAAGCTCTGCAGCCAGTGTGGGCGTGCCGGACACGAAACCGATGCGGAGTTTTGCAAATACTGTGGTGCGGGTGATCTTCCACAGGTGGAGTAGTCCCAGGTGGAAGTAGCTATATTTTGTTACTCCAGGAAGGCTTTACTCGGCGTGCCACGCACGCCGCGTTTCACTTGAAGTAGCTGTTGCGGCATAGTTTGGTGGCATAGTTTAATAGCCGCCGAGAAATTTGACCTAAAAATACCTGGAGCTAACCATGACCGGCGAATATAAACAGGCTTATGAGGCTTCCCGTCAAGACCCTCAGGAATTTTGGGCCGACGCTGCAAAAGATGTCAACTGGTTTGAAGCACCGAAAACGATCCTCGATGACAGTAATCTACCGTTTATAAAGTGGTTCCCAGACGGCACCACCAATGCCTGCTACAACGCCCTTGATCGTCATGTCGACAGCGGTCGTGGCGAGCAGTTAGCGCTGATCTACGACAGCCCGGTCACCAATGCCAAAGCTAGCTTTACCTATCGCGACATGCTTGATCGCGTATCGCGCTTTGCCGGTGGATTGGTTGCCCGAGGTATCGCCAAGGGTGACCGGGTTATTATTTATATGCCCATGGTGCCTGAAGCGGCCATCGCCATGCTCGCCTGTGCGCGGATCGGTGCAGTGCATTCCGTTGTCTTTGGAGGTTTTGCGGCCAATGAGTTGGCGGTCAGAATCGATGATGTCAAAGCCAGTATGGTGATTTCTGCGTCCTGTGGTATAGAGCCAGGCCGTTTGGTGGCCTATAAACCACTGCTTGATGAGGCCATAGAATTGGCCACTAACAAGCCCGCTTCCTGCATTATTTTGCAGCGTGTACAGGCCCCAGCCGACCTGGTGCCAGGGCGTGATCTGGACTGGAGTGAGGTGGAGAACTCTGAGCCTGTGCCCTGTGCCGAACTGCGCTCAACCGATCCGCTCTACGTTTTATACACCTCCGGAACCACCGGCGAGCCGAAAGGTGTAGTCAGGGATATCGGTGGCAGTATCGTGTCTCTGAACTGGAGTATGAAAAATGTTTATGGCGTCGCGCCCGGTGATGTGTTCTGGGCGGCCTCGGATGTCGGT
>JAHRWI010000221.1 GCA_019090225.1 Porticoccaceae bacterium | reverse complement strand
CTGTCATCAAACTGACAAAAAACTTCCTTAATCTTCCCACCAGCGACATAAGAGCCACTATCTACCCAGCGATATTGTGCAATAAGCCTCGCAGAAACCCGCTCCATAGACAGGGTCAAGCGCTCAAACAAGGCGACCCGTAACCCAAATAGAGGATGCTCCATATGAAACGTCTTTTAACCACCGCACGCATGCAGCCCTTAAAAACCTGCGGCACGGCTCTGATGGCTAGCTCATTGCTATTTAGCACCGGCTCACTCGCTGCCGTCAGTGATGCAACGGTAGAGAAATTAATGCGCCAGGTCGAAATATTGAACCAGCGCGTCAAAGAACTCGAAGCAGCGGACGAATCAATCCGCAGCGAAACAGTGGCCTTAAAAGAAGCCAGCAGCTCAGTCACTAGAATCAGCGACAAACTGGCCTGGGCGGAAAAGGTCAAAGTAAAAGGTGATTTTCGCTACCGTTACGAAAACATCGATGATGAGAACAAACCTAAAGACCGCAACCGCTCCAGAGTCCGCGCACGTATCGAGGCCCAGGCCCAGGTCAATGACACCTGGAAAGTCGGTTTAGGCCTGGCTTCAGGTAGTGATGACCCCGTCTCGACCAACCAGACCCTGGGTGGCGGTGGCAGCTCAAAAGGTATTAATCTCGATATGGCTTATTTCGACTGGTCCGGTATTGAAAACACCCATGTCATCGGCGGCAAGTTTAAAAACCCTTTCTACAAACCTGCTAAAAATGGCTTGATCTGGGATGGTGATTACCGACCAGAGGGTCTGGCCTTTAAATATGATAACGGGCAATTTTTCGCCAACGCCGCTTTCATGTATCTAGAGAGTGACGACAAAGCTGGCAGCAAAGATGCTGAAAGCTTCTGGGGAACTCAGCTCGGCTTTAATGCGGCACTATCAGATAACGTTGAATTCATTGGTGGCGTGAGCTATTACGATATTCCGGTTATGGGTAGCACTCCGTTTTTCGACTCAAGTGATTCCTTTGGCAACACCCTGGCCCTGGATGGCACTTATCAGAATAACTACGAAGAGCTAGAGCTGTTCGCAGAACTGAAAACCAAAGTAGCCGACCTGCCATTTAGTGTCTTTGTCGACTGGGTAGAAAACCAGGACGCTGACGACAATGAAACAGGTTTATCAGCAGGTTTAAAATTGGGTAAAGCTAAAAATCCAGGCACCTGGCAAATGGCCTACATCTATCAGGATCTTGAGGCTGATGCGGTTTTAGGCCTGACCACCGACTCCGACTTTGGTGGTGGTGGTACTGATAGCAAAGGACACATTTTCAAAGGTGGTTATGCCATCAACAAAAACACGTCTTTTGCCGTCACTTACTTCATTAACGAAAATGGCGATGCAGAAACAGACTATGACCGTCTGCAGGTTGATCTGAAATTTAAGTACTAGAAATTCAGGTACAACTACAAGTCTGATCGATACCAACAATTAAATAATAAAGAACCCTCTCCAGGGTGGACAAGGTGAGATAAACACTCACTGAGTCCACCCTTTTTTTTGCACGATATCAAACGAACGTCGAAAACATCCTGCTGCACAGCTAAATCACTTCCTCCGAACCCTCCCCAATGTTAGTTTAGCCTTCTGTATTTTGAATTCTGAAAACTCTGAATATCTGGACAATTGCTGCTAGAGCTAATGGGGATACTTAACATGAAATTACGTGTTCGTTTAATAACGCAAACGCTGTCACTGCTCGCCGCTAGCCTGCCATGTACATTGCTACTGGCGGATCAGGAAACTGGCTGGCTTGAACTGCAGAAAGGTTACCAGGGCAAAGTCATCGGCGCAAAAGTAGAGCGTATTGAGAATGTAGACAATCAGGACGACACGCGTGTAACCGTCTCCATTCCTAAAAGTGCCATTAAAAACACTGACCAAATTCAAGAGATTGTGGTCGTCGGTAAGGCTCCCAAAAAAGACGACGAGCCGAGCAAGTTAAAAATCCACTACGAGTGGGCAGATGACTACGAAAATGACTACTATGGTCTGATCATTACCCTGGGTAAGGCCACCAACGTTCCGATCCGTTTATATTTTAAAGGGGATACTCAAGCTCCATAATAATAGTCAGATTAGGCTACGCTGCTGTCAACTTGGCTTACAGGACCCAAACTCATCAGTTAAGCACTACTGTTTTAATAGCTACTGCATAGATCCGCACCAGCCATCTCCCGACTCGGAAGGCACTGGTCATACTCTAAAAGAATGGCCCTAATGCTAAAGAATAGTATCGTCGCCCACTATTACAGCCAATCTTCTGTTACAATGTGCCGCTCAACCTCTGGTGCACTTCGGTCTGCACCTGTTTTCTACGCGGTAATCCCTTCTGATTCACCCCGAAACAAACGAATAAAATAGTATCCGTCTGGACCGTCCCACATCGTGTGTACATAAAACATAAGTGCTGGATAGGCTGATACTGGAGATATCCCAAGCATGTCATTTGAATCCCTCGGCCTGATGGCTGAATTACTCCGTGCTGTGTCCGAAAATGGTTACAGCGTTCCCACTCCCATTCAACAGCAAGCCATTCCCCTTATCCTCGACGGACAAGATCTCATGGGCGGCGCACAAACGGGTACTGGCAAGACCGCCGGGTTTACCTTGCCGCTGTTGCAACGATTAATGGCGACAGGCAAAGCCGGTAATGGCCGCCGACCTGTCCGCGCACTGGTCTTAACACCAACCCGTGAGCTGGCTGCGCAAGTAGGTGAAAGTGTCGCGACCTATGGTAAATACCTGCCCCTGCGCTCCACCGTAATTTTCGGCGGCGTCAATATCAACCCACAAAAACAAAAACTCCGTAATGGCATTGATATTCTGGTCGCCACACCGGGCAGACTGCTCGACCATGTCGGTCAGCGTACCGTCGATCTTACTCAGGTAGATATCCTGGTGCTCGACGAAGCCGACCGCATGCTCGATATGGGTTTTATTCACGACATCCGCAAAGTGCTCGCGATCTTACCCAAACATAAACAAACCTTACTGTTCTCGGCGACCTTTTCTGAAGACATCAAACGACTGGCTAACGGATTGCTGAAATCCCCAGCGCTGATCGAAGTGGCCAGGCACAACACTGCCGCAGAAAGCGTCACCCAAATGGTTCACCCTGTGGATAAAAGCCGTAAACGTGAACTACTGTCCTTGCTGATTGGCTCCAACAACTGGCAGCAGGTGCTGGTCTTTACCCGCACCAAACACGGAGCCAACAAACTCTCTGAACAACTGACCACCGATGGTATCCGCTCCGCTGCCATTCATGGCAACAAAAGCCAAGGTGCGCGCACCAAAGCCCTGGCAGACTTCAAAGCGGGAAGAGTAAGAGCCCTCGTTGCAACGGACATCGCCGCTCGTGGCCTTGATATCGACCAGCTGCCCCACGTAGTCAACTTCGAACTACCCAACGTCGCCGAAGATTATGTACACCGTATCGGGCGTACTGGACGCGCCGGTAACGAAGGCGAAGCCACGTCGCTGGTCTGTGTCGATGAACTGAAATTACTGAGAGATATTGAGCGACTCCTCAAGCGGGAAATCCCCAAAGAAGTTCTCGAAGGTTTCACTCCCGACCCCTCCATCAGAGCAGAACCCATTAAAAATGGTCGCGGTGGGCAGCAGCAAGGTCGAAGAAAACCAGGTAATGGCAATGGCAGCGGCAACCGGCGCTCATCCCAGCCATCTGGAAATGCCCGACCACGCAGACATTCAAATAGCTCGAACCGATCAGGTAACAGCACACGTCATAGCGCCTAGGCCCGTCAATAATAAAGATCCGGTAACAATAAATAGGGGGTAGGGCTGATGCCTTACCCCTCGCTCGTCTTACTTGCTCATCACGTCAGGCCAATCGTAATACTTTAAAACCTAGCGCTCTTTACCCTTCAAAATAACTTACCCCGTGATGACAAACCACCATCAATGGTCATCACGGTACCGGTAATATAAGCCGCGCGATCCGAGGCTAAAAAAATAGCCAGATCAGCAACTTCTTCTGCCTCCGCCATTCGGCCAAAGGGCATGTCGCCCAGCAGTTCTCGCCAATCATTGAGATCAAGGCCTTTGGCCTGGGCATTTTGTTTCATAATAGTGACGATGCGATCTGTCGCTGTCAGGCCAGGGTTAATACCAAGCACGCGAATATTATCCACGGGACTAGCGCCGCCTAAAGCTCGGGTAAATGCATCCAGGCTAGCATTCCCGGCGGTTCCGGCGATGTAATTGGCTTCTGTTGTTTCTGCCGCAACGCCAATAATATTAATGATGACGCCTTTCCCGCGAGCCTTCATACACAAGTACATTTCGCGACACAAATTGATATACCCATAGACCTTTAGATCCCAAGCACTACGCCAGGCGGCTTCGTCAACTGAAGCGAGAGAGCCAGCCGGAATAGCTCCGGCGTTGTTGACGAGAATATCGCTATCACTGCAAGCAGCGGCTAGCGCGTTGACGTTACTGCTCTGGGACAAATCCATGGGATAAATTTTGACCTCAACGTCATATTTTGACGCCAGTTCATTTTGCGCCGTCTGCAAATCCTCTGCAGAGCGAGACGCCAAATGCAAGTGGCAACCTTCTTGCGCCAGTCGCTCGGTAATGGCACGACCGATGCCCCTTGAAGCCCCGGTGATAAGCGCTGTTTTACCCTTTAAATTGAGTTCCATGTTGACACCTGTTTGTTATTTTAATACCTGGTTCTGAGAATTTGCATCGGGTAATTTATCGGCAATCGTCCTTGGACAGGATAGGCTCTTATTATTTGTCTAACCATATAAGAACCAAAAAAAGGCCAGGAGTAAAATATCTGCCTGACCATTCGTTTGATAAGTCCTGTATCTAGAATTTAATACAGTGCTTGGTAAAGTTAGTGGCGTCATCCATCGACCACTCGCCTTTAGGTGTTTCCTTCATATTTTCACACCACGCTTCACTACCTACTTTGGCGCAAGATGACAGGAACACCATACCAAGCACGAGAGGGAGAACTTTCATCAATTTCATCATTTTTAAACGTCCTTTTTGTTGTTGGTGGTTTTTTATTTTTGGGTAATAGGGAACAAAACAATTTATCCAGGGCATATTTTCGCTGTCAACCTTTTCACTTTTCACTTTTCACTTTTAAAAATATTAGTACATTAAATTCTGGCGCTATGGCTCCCCTGTAGGTTCAGGTAGAGGTTCCTTAGCAGGCACTTTTATGACTTCTGGCTCTGAGGTCTCGCCCTTACCAAAGCCCCGCCTTAACTCGGCGAACTCTTCCAAACGCGCCTGAACTCGCCCATTAATGGTGTCGGCTGGAAATTGTCCATCACCATCTGCTACTCCGGCTGCCGTACCCATGAGAATTTCAGCGGCCTGATCGACATGGTCTATGGGATAAATATTAAACTGGCCCTGCTCAATGGCCTCAGTAACGTCCGGGCGCAGGAGCAGATTTTGAACATTTTTGGCAGGGATCAGCACACCCTGCTCACCTGTTAAGCCACGGGCAAAACAGATATCAAAAAAACCTTCGACTTTTTCGTTAACGCCGCCAATTACCTGGGTTTTACCGTGCTGATTCATTGAACCGGTGATCGCAAAACACTGTTTAACCGGCAGAGCACTGAGCGACGAAAACAACACGCAAAGCTCTGCCATAGTGGCGCTATCGCCATCGACGCCGCCATAACTTTGCTCGAAGGCTAAACTCGCGGTCAAAGACAGCGGCGCTTTTTGCCCGTAACGAGCACCGAGAAAACTACTCAGGGTAAATACACCTTTGGTGTGGGTGGGGCCACCCATATCGGATTCCCGGGCGATATCGATAAGCCGACCATCGCCGAGCCGGGTGGTCGCGGTAATACGCGAGGGCTGACCAAAACTAAAGTTGCCCAGTTGTAGAACCGAAAGACCATTAACCTGGCCAACCACTTCGCCTGCGGTATCGATCATCACCTGGTCGCGAAGTATGCCTTCCTGAACCCGATCTCGGACACGGTCAACCCGCTCAATCTGAGTTTTAATCACTTTATTAACATCCTCTT
>JAHRWI010000220.1 GCA_019090225.1 Porticoccaceae bacterium | reverse complement strand
TCTACACCCTAGAGTTCGTCGGCAGCGTCAGATGTGTATAAGAGACAGCTATAAACCGGTCACGAGGCTCGAAAACATGTGTGCAACCGGCAGCGAAGCAATTCGTAATGCAGCCTATGCTGTGGCCAGTGGCGCCTACGATCTGGTGATGGCAGTCGGTGTTGAAAAATTGAAAGACGGCGGTTATTCAGGACTGGTGGTACCGGGACCGGATGGTGATGGCACTGAGTCGAGCATGACGGCACCGGCGATGTTTTCCCTTCTCGCTCCAGCCTATTGTCAAAAATACGGTGTTGAAGAAGGGGAATTAAAGGACGTGTTATCGCGGATTGCCTGGAAGAACCACGTTGCCGGGGCAAAAAACCCCAAAGCACAGTTTAGAAAAGAAGTATCTATGGAAACCATAGGCAACTCTCCTCGCATTGCTGGTATGTTCGGCGTTTTCGACTGCTCTGGTGTTGCCGATGGCTCGGCCGCTGCCATTTTGTGCCGGGCTGAGGATGCACATAAATACACCGACAATCCGATCTACCTTAAAGCTTTCTCCATTGCGGCCGGGCCAAATGAAGGCTTTATCAGCGAAGATTACGATTTCACGACGTTTCAGGAAGTGGTGGTATCGGCACAGGATGCCTATAAACAGGCGGGCATCACCAATCCCCGTGAGGAAATCAGTATGGCCGAGGTGCACGACTGTTTTACCGCCACCGAACTGGTGCTGATGGAAGATATGGGCTTTTCGGAACGGGGTCAGGGCTGGCGGGATGTCATGGAAGGCCGGTTTGATGGCGATGGGGCGCAACCGATCAATCCGGATGGCGGCCTAAAAAGTTTTGGTCACCCCATTGGGGCCAGCGGCCTACGGATGATGTACGAAATGTGGTTGCAGCTCCGTGGCGAAGCGGGCGAGCGGCAGATCGATAATCCTAAACTTGGTTTAACCCATAACCTGGGTGGTCAGCCGGGTCGCTGCGTGAGCTTTGTGTCTATTGTTGGTAATGAGCTTGGCTAGGTAGATCTGTGGTAAGCCCTGCACGGGCGCTGTATAAAAAAGCCCGGTAGAAGCCGGGCTTTTTTATGTTTCTGAATTTACCAAACCTACCGAACACCTTGTTTTATTTACGCTTCATCGCACCAAAGAAATCTTCATTACTGTCAAAGCTTTTTAGCTTATCGATCAAAAACTCAGTGGCGGACAGGTCTTCCATATCGTGGAGCAGTTTGCGCAATATCCATACTCGCTGGAGTTCGGATTCTTCCATTAACAAATCTTCGCGACGGGTACCGGATCGGCGAATATTAATGGCCGGGTAGATACGTTTCTCAGCGATTTTTCTGTCCAGATGCAGCTCCATATTACCGGTGCCTTTGAACTCTTCGTAAATTACCTCATCCATTTTGGAGCCAGTATCAACCAGTGTCGTGGCGATGATGGTCAGGCTTCCACCGAACTCGATATTTCTTGCTGCGCCAAAAAAGCGCTTGGGTTTTTCCAGTGCGTGGGCATCAACACCACCGGTTAGTACCTTGCCTGAGGATGGAATAACCGTGTTGTAGGCCCGTGCCAGACGGGTGATGGAATCAAGCAGAATGACCACATCTTTTTTGTGTTCAACCAGACGTTTGGCCTTTTCGATCACCATATCTGCTACCTGCACATGGCGGGCTGGTGGTTCATCAAAGGTCGAAGCCACGACTTCACCGCGTACGGTACGCTGCATCTCGGTGACTTCTTCGGGACGCTCATCGATGAGCAAGACAATCATTATCGTCTCAGGATTATTGCGGGTAATCGCCTGGGCGATATGCTGCATCATAATGGTTTTACCCGCTTTTGGCGGTGCCACGATGAGTCCCCGTTGACCTTTACCGATAGGGGCGACGAGATCAATGATGCGCCCGGTCAGGTCTTCAGAACTACCGTTGCCTGTCTCCAGGACGAAACGTTCGTCGGGGAATAAAGGAGTCAGGTTTTCAAAGAGTATTTTGTTGCGTGCGTTTTCCGGCTTATCAAAATTGATGGTGTTGACTTTTAGCAGAGCAAAATAGCGCTCCCCATCTTTGGGGGGACGGATTTTGCCTTCTACGCTATCACCTGTGCGCAGGTTAAAGCGTCTAATTTGGCTCGGTGAAACATAGATATCATCCGGCCCAGCAAGGTAGCTTGAATCAGCAGAACGCAAAAATCCAAAGCCATCGGGCAATATCTCAAGGACACCATCGCCGTAAATATCTTCACCACTTTTGGCGTGGCGCTTTAAGATATTAAAAATGATGTCCTGCTTGCGGGCGCGACCGATATTTTCGAGGCCGGTTTCTGTGCCGATAGCAATAAGTTCGTCAATACGTTTGGTTTTCAGATCAGTTAGATTCATAAATATAATTAGTTATTAAGGTGTGTGAAGTGGAAGTGATGGGTGCTTGTGGGCGGCTCTACAATGATTACGTAGTGAGTAATAAGACCGGAGGGATAAGGTTTAACGCAACACCACATTTGCAACAGCAAAAACGTCAGGGGGGTGCCAGTTATTATTTGTTGCTCGCTTAGGTAGTCAAGGTATATGCCAGTCAGAGCCTATGATTGAGGCTTATGACTCGGGGTATTTTAATTCAGTGTGTTTGCTTAAGGGTTTAGAGTGCTTGTTCAGAAATTTTAGTTCAGAGCGCTTGTTCAGAAAGTCTAGTTCGAATGGCTTAACGAGGTATCAGGGAAGATATGACGTTTTAGTATCTTGTATTGCGGCGAGTATACCCCCTGCTGAAGAAATAACAACAGGTTTTTACCGCCGCACAGGGCTAAAAAATAAGCCAGCGCGGCGAAGGCTTGAAGTGCTTATTGTGGGCTTAGATGCTGCTATCGAGGAATTCGGTTAATTGTGCCTTTGACAGCGCACCGACTTTGGTGTCCTGTAATGCACCCTCGTTAAATAGCATAAGTGTTGGAATACCGCGGACATTAAACTTGGCAGCGACATCTCGGTTGGCATCGACATCGACTTTACATATTTTTAATTTACCTTCGTAGAGGTCGGCAATTTCGTCGAGTATCGGCGCGATCATTTTGCAGGGTCCACACCACTCGGCCCAAAAATCCACCAGTACCGGAGTGTCGGCACCGAGCACGTCAGTATCAAAATTGGCATCAGAGGTGTGCACGATTTTGTCACCCATAAATAAATTCCCGGTTTGTAGCGTTAGTGTAGTGTGAGCGCTTTCCAGCGACATAATTCTGGCATCATACATTGGTATAAGTGAGCAAACAAACCATCACTAGCAAGGGTTCGCGATATGTCCGGTGGCCGTGAAAAATAGTAAAGAAGACACCTTAATCGGAGCTGTGGATCTGGGTTCAAACAGCTTCCACTTATTGGTTGCGCGAGTTAAACACGGTGAAATGCGCCCGGTGGTAAGCCATCGCGAGAAAGTCCAGTTAGCTGCCGGTTTGCAAAACGGAGTGCTCAGTGACGATGCCATGGCGCGTGGTTTGAATTGCATTAGCCAGTTTCGCCAGATTCTCGATTCCGCACAACCTGACATGTTGAGGGTGGTGGGCACCAACACTTTTCGGGCGGCAAAAAACGGCGCTGTGTTTGAGGATGCGGCTGCTACCATGCTCAGACAGCGGATCGAAGTCATTTCAGGACGGGAAGAGGCCCGGCTTATCTATCTTGGTGTTGCACACTCGCTGGCTGACGACGACGAGGCAAGACTGGTGGTCGATATCGGCGGTGGTAGTACCGAATTTATTATTGGAGAGCGCTTCGAAAGCAAATTGCTAGAAAGCCTCTACATGGGCTGCGTTAGTTACCGCGAACAGTTTTTCCCCAATGGCGAACTCACGGTACGACAGTTTGAAAAAGCTTATCAGAGCGCTAGCCTCGAAGTGCTGACGATCCGTAACACCTATCGTAATAAGGGTTGGAGTGAAGCCGTCGGCTCGGCCGGCACACTCAATGCGATTGCCCGCGTGCTGGGTGAAAACAACGAACAAGGACTCATAAGCCGGCAAGGTCTTGAAGACTTGAAAGCAACAGTGTGTAGCATTCGCTCGTTCGAGGGTTTAAAGGAAGTCCCTGGACTGAAGTCCCATCGCCGTTCGACCTTTGTCCCGGGTCTGGCGATTTGTTGTGCCCTGTTCGATACCCTCGGTGTCGAAGAAATGCGGGTGTCATCCGGTGGGCTTCGCGAAGGTATGGTTTATGACTTAATGGGGCGAATGGCCCATGAAGACGTTCGAGAGAGAACTGTCACGGCAATGATGAAGCGCTGTGACGTCGACCAAGGCACCGCGATTCGCGTCGAGCAGTTTGGCAATTATTTGTACAACAAAACCCGCGAAGCATGGTGCCTGAGCGATGCCGATGGTGAATTGTTAAGTTGGGCGGCGCGCCTACATGAAGTGGGTTTGTCGATAGCTCACAGCCAGTTTCATAAGCATGGACAATATTTGATCAAAAATGCCGACCTGCCGGGCTTTTCTCAGACCGAACAAAAGGCTCTGGCAATATTGGTGCGTTGCCATCGGCGTAAGTTGTCAGTCGAGCCTTTTACCGGCATGGTCGAGGAAGAGCGTCAAGGGCTATTGCGCCTGTGTATTCTGCTGCGCCTGGCGGTATTATTTAAATACGTAATTCCAGTGGAAGGCCTGCCTCATTTTAAAGTAGCCGTTGATGATAACTGTTGTACTCTTAGCTTCGAGCCAGGTTGGCTGCAAAAGCATCCCCTGACCATGGCCGAGCTTGAAGCTGAGCAGCGCTATTCAAAGGATAGTGGTTTTGTCTTGTCAGTGACCTAATAACAAACTCGCCGCCATTTATGCAGGTATACATTTATGCGTGTATAAATAGCGCTTATAGACAGGGTCAGATTTTAAACAGGGTAAGGTTTTTTGAAAAAAATAATTGTTATCGTTTTGATTGCCGTGGTGGGCGCTAGCTACTTTCTGTTCGACTTGGAGGAATATCTCAGCGTCGCTTTTTTCCAGAGTATTTACGTCGAACACCCTGAACGAACCGCAGGGCTGTATTTTCTTGTCTATGTCCTGGCGACGGCATTTTCCCTACCGACCGGTGCGCTGTTGACTCTGGCGGGGGGGGCGGTGTTTGGTTTTGGCACTGGCGTGGTGCTGGCTTCCTTTGCCAGCACTATCGGGGCGACCCTTGCGTTTTTATTCTCCCGGGTAATCCTACGTGATTGGGTGCAGCAAAAATTTGCCAGCCACTTGCAGGCAATCAATCGCGGTGTGGAAAAAGACGGAGCCTTTTACCTGTTCAGCCTGCGACTGATTCCGGTGTTTCCCTTTTGGCTGATCAATCTGTTAATGGGCCTGACGAGCCTTAAAGCACGCACCTACTTTTGGGTCAGTCAGTTGGGTATGTTGCCCGCAACATTGGTGTATGTGAATGCCGGAGCTGAGCTGGCCGCCATAGAGGAGGTGTCCCCGGCGGGCATCTTAACGCCAGGCTTGATCCTGTCTTTTGTTTTGCTGGCGAGCTTGCCCTTTATTGCTAAAGCTATTGTTGGTTTGATGACTCGGCGAAAAGTTTATCGGCCTTATAAAAAGCCCCGTCAATTCGATGCCAATTTGTTAGTCATTGGTGGTGGTAGCGCTGGATTGGTGACCGGCCTGATCGCTGCCGCCGTTAAGGCAAAAGTCATACTTGTCGAAAAAGATAAGATGGGCGGTGATTGTCTCAATACTGGCTGTGTGCCCAGTAAAGCCCTGATCCGAGCCGCTCGCTCGCTTGCAGATATGCGCAAGGTCAATGAGCTGGGTATTGAGATTGATGAGCCGCGTGTAGATTTCCCCCGGGTGATGGGTCGGGTGCAGGAGGTGATAGAAAGCATTGCGCCCCACGATTCGGTTGAGCGTTTTACCGAGTTGGGGGTTGATTGTATTTCTGGTCAGGCAAAGCTCTTATCGCCCTGGCAAGTCCAGGTAAATGGACGGGTGATTAGCGCAAAAAATATTGTTATCGCCACCGGGGCCTCCCCCTTTGTACCGCCGATACCGGGTATTGATCAGATTGATTACTTGACCTCAGACAACTTGTGGGATTTGCATGAACAACCAAAATCATTATTGGTGCTCGGCGCAGGCCCCATTGGCTGCGAGTTGACTCAGGCCTTCCAGCGTCTGGGTACTCAGGTGACATTGGTGGATATGATGGCCAATGTCCTACCCCGGGAAGATAGCGATGTATCCGATCTTGTTCGTAAGCATTTGGAGCAGGAGGGGGTTGAAGTGTTGCTCAACCACAAGACTGTGGGCTTTGAGAGGGAGCAAAACATCGATTTCGCCTTGTTAGAAGCTGTGGATGGTAGGCCCTCAGAAACCTCCCCAAGAAAAATCTGTTTCGATAAATTACTGGTTGCCGTAGGCCGTAAGGCAAATACCAGCGGTCTGGGTCTGGAAGCTCTTGAGATAGAAACAACACCGCAAGGCACATTGGCTATGGATGATTATCTGCGTACTCGCTTCCCCAATATTTATGCCTGCGGCGATGTCGCCGGGCCTTACCAGTTTACCCATACCGCCTCCCACCAAGCCTGGTACGCTGCAGTAAACGCCCTGTTTGGTAGCTTTAAAAAATTCCGCGTCGATTACAGGGTGATCCCCTGGACGACGTTTACCGACCCTGAAGTCGCCCATGTCGGTCTCAGTGAAGCCGAAGCTAAACAACAAGACATCGCTTATGAGCTGAGCACCTACCCATTAAGTGAGCTGGATCGGGCGATTGCTGACAATAGTGTCGAAGGCTTTGTTAAAGTGCTCACCGTTCCTGGTAAAGACAAGATATTGGGTGCCACCATTGTCGGCGCTCATGCAGGCGAATTACTCACCGAATTTGTTATCGCCATGAAGCATAATATGGGTTTGAACAAAATACTCGGCACGATTCACGCCTACCCGACACTGAGCGAAGCCAATAAAATGGCCGCTGGTGTCTGGAAGCGTGGTCATGCTCCTGAAAAATTACTGGGCTATGTCGAGCGTTATCATTACTGGAGATTGGGGAGTAGAAAATAGCGTGGAAAAATCAACCGTTTACGAAAACGTACAAGACCGTTACAGCCAGGGCGCGCAGCAACGTCAGGAAGCTTTGTGTTGTCCGGTTGACTACGACCAGTCTTTGCTGGCTGCCCTGCCCCAGGAAGTAATCGATAAAGATTATGGCTGTGGTGATCCATCGCGCTATGTCCGCGAAGGCGACCATGTTCTCGATTTAGGCAGTGGCGGCGGCAAAATCTGTTATATGGCCGCGCAATTAGTCGGTGCTACAGGTCATGTGACCGGCGTCGATATGACTGAGGATATGCTCGCTTTAGCTCGCAAATATAAACCGGAAATGGCCACGGCCCTGGGCGGTGATCGAGTTACCTTTCTCAAAGGTTATATTCAAGATCTCGCTATCAATATTGAAAGCACCGAAGAATATTTGGCAGCTCAGCCAGTTAAAAACGCGGCGGATTTACAGACCTTGTTAGCACGACAGGCGGAGCAACGTCGCAGCGAACCGTTGATCGCTGGCAACTCAGTTACTTTGGTGATCAGCAATTGCGTGCTCAACCTGGTGGCCGAAGCGGATCGCAAACAAATGATCAGCGAAATATTCCGTGTGCTGGCTCCCGGTGGTCGGGTGGCGATATCGGACATCGTTGCCGATGAACCGGTGCCCAAAGCATTAAAAGACGACCCTGAGCTGTGGAGCGGTTGTATTTCTGGGGCCTTTCAGGAGAAAGATTTTCTAGATGCGTTTGTCGATGCGGGTTTTGTTTCCGTCGCCTATGACAAATGGGACAGCGCCCCCTGGCAAGTGGTCGATGGTATCGAATTTCGCTCGGTGACCCTGATCGCGACTAAACCAAATAACGAAGAAGATTATGACGGTGGCCATGCCGTACTTTATAAAGGCCCCTATGCACAGATCGAGGATGATCTGGGTGTTGCCTATCCTCGCGGTGAACGTATCGCAGTATCGAAGCGTAGCTACGACGCTTTGATCCTTGATAGTGATGCAAATGACTTTATTGGTTTTGAGCCTGCTGAGCCGGTCAATAATGGGCCATTTACTTTGCCAGCTGGGGTTTATCGACCGGTTTCTGTCACAAAAGGCGGCAATCAGCGTACTGGAGCGGCGCTTGAAGGCTCGACTAACAAGGGCTGTTGCTAGCCTCGGAAGTTATTCTTTTCCGGCAAGCTGGAGTCTTTAAAACGCTGCGAGTACGGTATTTAAAAACTGATGACCTAAGGTTGTGGTGGTCAGAGTTTCCTTTGCAGTCTTTGTAAGACCTTGTTGCTCCAGCTTGCACCAGGCTTCCGCGATGTAGTCAAAATCGAGGCCGGTACGCTGACTAAAATAAGGCTTCGGAACGCCCTGATTCAGCCGCAGTGCATTCATCAAAAATTCCACCGGTAATTCTTCATTGCTTAAGGTTCGCGTATTGGCCCGGTAATTACCTTGTCTAGCAAGATAATCCTGAGGCTGACGAGTTTTTTGAGTGCGAATAATGGCGTGTTTTTCCGTTGAGGTAATTTTGCCGTGAGCACCGGCGCCGATGCCCAGGTAGTCACCAAATTGCCAGTAGTTAATGTTGTGAACAGCCTGTCGATTGATTTTGGCGAAGGCCGATACTTCATATTGCTCAAAGTTCGCAGCCTGTAATGCTGCGAGGCCCAAGGCCTGGATTTGTTCAAGCTGAGGTTCGTCGGGCACTCTTGGTGGCGATGAATAAAACACGGTATTGGGTTCAATAGTCAGTTGATACCAGGATAAATGGCTGGGTTCGAGTGCTATGGCTTGCTCGACATCGGCCAGGGCCTGATCCGGGGTTTGGCCGGGAAGGCCATGCATCAGGTCCAGATTGAAATTATCGAAGCCAGCTTGTTTCGCGGTATCGACGGCCCGAATTGCTTCGGTACCACTATGGATTCGGCCCAGAGCTTTGAGGTGTTGATCGTTAAAGCTTTGGATACCGATGGACAGGCGGTTTACGCCACCGTTTTTGTAACCGCTGAATTTATTCTGCTCGAAAGTACCGGGATTAGCTTCGAGAGTGATTTCGGCCTGCTCGGCAATGCCAATAATTTGTTGCGCAGCGTTAATGATGGTTTCGATGGCGGGGGCTGAAAACAGGCTGGGGGTACCACCGCCAAAAAAAATGGATACCAGCTTGCGGCCCTGAGCCAATTCAGCATCGTTTTGTAAGTCTTTTATTAGAGCGGCAACATAGGCATCTTCTGGTAAATCACCGCCCGCAGCGTGGGAGTTGAAATCACAGTAGGGACATTTTTTGACGCACCAGGGAATATGTACGTACAGCGACAAGGGCGGTAGCTCAAGCATGGTCAGAACTCGCTGCGCGTAAATGATGGTGATTAATTTAGGGCCACCGGATGATCAGGCCTGCGCGACCAGATGCTTCAAAAGTAGCTTCATAGCCTTGCCACGATGACTGAGCTGGTTTTTATCTTCAGCGCTGAGCTGTGCCGAGCTGCACTGTCGCTCAGGTACAAAAAAAAGCGGGTCATAGCCAAAGCCATTGTCGCCCTGGGCTGAGGTTAAAATATGCCCCTCCCAGGTGCCCTGGCAGATCGTGGGCGTGGGGTCCTGAGGATGGCGTAGGTAGACCAGCAGGCATTGAAAACGGGCTGAGCGTTGCGCTGGGGGAAGCTCCGCCAGTAGTTCCAGCAATTTTGCATTGTTGTCAGCATCGCTGGCATGCTCACCGGCGAATCGTGATGAGTAGATACCCGGCGCGCCTTTCAGGAAATCCACTTCAAGACCAGAGTCATCGGCAATGGCAGGCAGTTGTGCCTGCTCGCTGGCATGGCGAGCTTTGATAATGGCATTTTCGACAAAGCTGAGTCCGGTTTCGTCGGCCTCGGAGATATTGAAATCGGCCTGGGGCCTAAGCTCAATGTCAGCGTGCTTTAGGAGTGTCTGAAATTCTTTGACCTTACCGAGGTTATTGCTGGCCAGCACAATTTTTTCAGGCATAAAGAGACTCTATTTACTGGGGGATGGGTGTGTCTGCGCCTGAGTATTGGGCGCAGGTATGTTAATTGTTTGTCGTAATACTATTTGTCGTAGTAAAAGGTGCGCTGGAAAGAGATGTCGTCGGCTGGCTTATTGGGGTCTGGCTGGATCTGGATTTTAAAGGTCATAAAGTCTTCATTTTCAAAATGAAAAGGTGCTAGATAATAGGTCGCCGAACCTTCATTAACTTCAAAAAATTCCAGCTTTTGTTGTTGGGCGATGATATTTTTAACATAACCGCTGACTAAAGCAGGCTTACCACCGGAGCCGGGTTTAGCGTCATGTGGGAGTACTGCAATGTTCACTAAACCTCGGTCTTTACCCCGGATAATACTGTAGGTATTGGCGACTTCAGGGCTGATGAAACTGCTGTTAAAAGCGCTATAGAGTACTTTGTAATCTTTAAATGATTTTTCGGATTCATCGGCGGCATTACCAGGGGGGCTTAGCGCCACAAAAATACTCACTAACGTGCTGATAGCCAGCCAGCGTGTAGCGTCAAATTTCACGGCAAAGTGGGATATGTTTTTCATAGCGCTTCTCCAGCCAGGTTGCAGAAATCCAAGTAGTTATGAACTGAGTTTTTTAGGCGATGGTTTGTTAGTCAGTATTCACTTACTCAAATGATAAATCGCTGTCTCTGCAAACATATTAGGCCAAAATCGGTTCAGATGCTGGTCAGGCTGATGTCCGGTGACGGTTTCTCTATGCAACACCTTGATGCCTTTTTCATGGCAAAGTGCTTCAAAGTCCTTAACCGTACAAAAATGGATGTTGGGCGTGTCATACCACTGATAGGTCAACTGCTTGGTGACAGGCATTCTGCCGCGTAGCATTAAATAGGTTCGTACTCGGATATTACCAAAATTGGGGAAAGTCACGATGCACTCCTTGCCCACCCGCAACATCTCGTCAATGACCTGATCCGGGCGGCTCAGTGCCTGCATAGAGTAAGTCATCACTACCGAGTCAAAGCTATCGTTCTGAAAGTTTGACAGACCTTCGTTGATGTCTTTTTCGATCACGTTGACGCCGTGTGCGATACAGGCGGTAATCTGTTCAGGGTCGATTTCCAGGCCGTAGCCCTCAGTCTGTCGGTTGTCACGCAGGCTGTTGAGCAGAGCGCCGTCGCCACAGCCGAGATCCAGTACCCTGCCCCCAACCGGGACCCACTGTTGTAATAATTCAAGATCGATACGTAACATCAGGGCTGGCTCCTGGCGTTTACGGATTTCCGCGCAATACCTTGCATATAAGTCCGAAAGATGGATTC
>JAHRWI010000219.1 GCA_019090225.1 Porticoccaceae bacterium | reverse complement strand
GGGGAGGGCTAGACATCAACCCCTGGCGTTCTACAGAAAATTGTCAACCCAAGACATTGCGTCTAGGTCGGCAGTGAATTATTTAGACTAATAGACGAGGCAGGAAAAAATTTATAAGCATAGGACTACAGCCGATTAGCTATGTGCTTTGAAATCTGTATTAGGGAGAGGGGTCTTTGGGGTGAAAATGGCGCATCGCTTCATGGAGGGTTGTTAACACTTTGGTGCGGTCATAATTGGCGACTTTCTCAGCATCCATAATCAGTGAAAAGCCGTTTGTAGTGAAGTCAACGAAACTCCGGTTCTTACCGAGGTTCTTCCGGAAATCAACCGCCGCAAAGGCTTTTATCGGTGACTTGAAACCCTTTACCTCAACTGTACCTCGATCCTCACACATGATCACATCTTTAATGAGTTCGTGGGTTGACTGGGAGACAAGTATCTCCCCGGCCTGAGCGGAAGTTTCCAGGCGGCTAGCGAGGTTAACTTCTGAACCGAGCAGGGTATAGTCAAGGCGAGTCTCGGTGCCAAAATTACCGACTGTACAAAAGCCCGTACTGATGCCCATGCGTATTTGTAGTGGTTTTAGTAAGCCGTCATTTTTCCAGCGAGCCTGTAATTCGATAGATTTCCTTCGCATCGCTAGCGCCATAGAGACACAGGCAATGCAATCCTCTTTAGGACCTTTAGTGGTAGGGTCGCCAAAGAATACCATGATGGCATCACCAATGAATTTATCGATTGTGCCGCCATATTCGAGGGTTATTTTGGACATTTCAGTCAGATAGTTATTGATTAAACTGGTCAGTGCTGATTCGTTCATTTCATCAGCCATTTCGCTGAAGCCAACGATATCTGAGAAGAAGACAACCAGGCGTTTACGTTGAGTTGATAGTTTGACCTCTCTACCCTGCTCAATTGTTTTGCGGAGGTTTGGTGACAGATACTTGGAAAACTGATAATTGAGCATTTTAAGTCGTACCTGCTCTTTTTCCATCTCCGCCTGTTTCTCCAGGAATGCCTTGTTACGGCTAAAAGAAAGATAACCGAAAATACAAAAATATAATGCTAATACTATCAAGGCAACACTATTAACATGTTGGCTTAGCTCGACGTTTACAGTCGGCAATCTAAAAACGCAAACTAGCAATATCCCACACGCGAAAGCCAAGTTGTCTTGCATCCAGCATTTTGCGCCACCGATTGTGAGTGCACGATACTGCACCATGACAAAAAATATTCCTGTGGGCAGCAGGCTAAAGTCAATAAAAGTGACGAAGCAACCCAAAAGCAGAGCGTCGAGGTGATTTATGTACTTGAGAATATTTGAGAGAGTATCGCTATCCTGGTATAGGCGCTGAATTAACGCAGTACTTAAGAGATAAACGAGTACGAGCAGTGCGCCGACGCCAAAATAACGACTAAAAATTTCTACGGCTGGCGAATAAGTTGTCAAGCTGGCTATAACGCCTACAGATGCTGCACATCGAAATAGCATCGATTCACTGGGCGTGGATAAAACGGCAGAACTTGCTGAACTTGATGTGGACATAATGGTTAGGTTAAGAATCCTGTGCTCGAGGCAATCACGGTATTTAGTGGCGAGTATAAAATGGTAATCACAATTTAAATAGTATTACATCGCCTTAAGCCACTGATAAATTTTCTAAACTTATGTGTTCGATTCTCCCCGGCACCCGGGTCTGGCAAGGCAGGCTTATGGAGGCACCGGGAGCAATTGGACATAATAAGGTTTTCAATCAGTGTATTCGCGACATTTGCAAATGTCGATTCGGCTGGAAGGGTTGGGAGGTTCGTCGCGGTAAGCTGTACTACAATTAATTATCATATCGGTATTTCTGGAATCCGGTTCGCTTGGTCGTGGCTTTGTACGGTGGTAAAGATCCTGGGGTTATCTTTCAAGACCTCAGTGACATGGTTTCGGGCATTGATGAGGCCAGGGAGCTACGATTAGCTGATAAAGGCCGAGAAGACAAGGTCTTAGCCCCAACCGCCCTAAAAACCAACAGCGCATAATGTATATTATGTTAAATCAAGAGGATAAACTAAATCGCTAAATCGAGTCGTATGAATTATATTAAGCCTCAAGGCTACTGCGCCCTTCGCTCGCCTTGTTCGCCGTTTTGACCCCCTTTCAATTAGGTAGGCAGTTGTTTATGCGTAATGCTTTCGTTTTATTTTATTCACTTTTGCTTGCATGCTTCGTTAGTGCTGGGGTTGAACCACTGAATTACACACCTGTCCAGGCAAAAACAGCTCAGGAAATAATAACAAAACTCTCCGAACACCATTACCGCAAGTTAGAGCTGGACGATAAGCTGTCTGCGCGCTTGTTTGACAACTACACCGACAGCCTCGATCCATTAAAAAGTTATCTGACCCTGACAGATATAGACGAACTTGAGGCCTACAAGTTAACCCTGGATGATGCACTGCTAGACGGTAATTTGACCCCTGGATTCGATATATACAATCGGTTTCGTACTCGCATGAGTGAACGCTTAACCAGCAATGTGGCTTTATTAGAAAGTGACTACAAGTTTGACTTTGAAAAACCAGAAACCATAGAGATTGATGCTGATAATAGGTTATGGGCTCCGTCCCAACAAATTTCAGACGATTACTGGCGTAAGCGCGTAAAGGATGCCCTGCTACGATTGACTCTGTCGGGAAAGGAATTGACCCCTGCCAAAGGTTTATTGATTAAACGCTATAAAAATCAAATAAATCAATTAAATCAACAGGATAACGAAGACGCATTCCAGTTTTTTATCAATGCATTGACGGAGATCTATGATCCGCATACCAGCTATTTATCTCCCCGCATGCTGGAAAATTTTAATATAGCGATGTCTCTGTCGCTGGAAGGTATTGGCGCTGTATTGCAAAAAGAGGACGAATTTACAAAGGTGGTGCGTATCGTACCTGCGGGACCTGCTGATAAGGAGTCAACTTTACGTGCTGGCGATAAAATCGTTAGCGTGGCGCAAGGTGAAAATGGCGAGTTGGTCGATGTCATTGGCTGGCGTCTCGACGAGGTGGTTGATCTTATCCGTGGAAAAAAAGATACCCTGGTACGCCTGGAAATCATTTCTGGGGCTTCGGAGGTTTCTGATAAGAGCCAGGTTGTTTCAATTGTAAGAGAGAAAGTACGCCTTGAAGAGCAAGCAGCTCAGAGCGAAATTCTCGAAGTGCCAGTCGACGACAATAAGTATCGTTTTGGGGTGATTAAAATACCCACTTTCTACATGGATTTTGAGGCCTATAGAAAACGTGACCCGAACTTTAAGAGCACGACTAGAGATGTACAGAAACTACTCATAGAGTTGCAGCAAGAGCATGTAGAGGGAATTATTCTGGACTTAAGAAACAACGGTGGAGGGTCGTTATTAGAGGCTACCGCCCTCACCGACCTCTTTATCAATCCTGGTCCGGTTGTTCAAATCAGACATGCTAATCAGCGAATATCGCGAGATCAACGTTCTCGTAGAAAGCCGTTTTATGATGGCCCCCTAATTGTATTGGTTAACCGCCTAAGCGCATCCGCATCGGAGATTTTTGCCGGTGCCATTCAAGATTATGGTCGGGCGTTGGTGATCGGAAGTGCGAGCTTTGGTAAAGGCACGGTGCAGGTGATGGCACCTTTAAAGCAGGGTCAACTGAAGTTTACGGAATCCAAATTTTACCGAGTGTCAGGTAACAGCACACAGCATCGCGGGGTTATCCCAGATATCGAATTCCCCTCCTACTACAGCCAGGACGACATTGGCGAAAGCAGTCAGGAATACGCTCTACCATGGGATAGTATTCATGCTGTGAAACACACCACCCATCATTTGTTTGGAGCGATGATTCCCAACCTGCAGGCGAAACACGAGAGTCGGGTCTCAAAAGAACCGGAATGGCAGTTTATGCTGGACGAAATTAAACTGATAGAAGCGCAGC
>JAHRWI010000218.1 GCA_019090225.1 Porticoccaceae bacterium | reverse complement strand
TGCCTCCCACCCCCAGCGTATTCTTGAGCATACGCAAAAGCACGGCCCGCAGGCCCGAATTGTCGATGACGGCGCTGGCATCGAGGGTATTGTTCAGGGCATTCCTTTTCCGCGACCAGCAAACGGCGAACAAGCTATCTGGAACTCTCTGGTCAGTTTTAAAGGCGGTGGCGTTAAGCGATATGTGAACTCGGCTGCGCCGACAGATAAAGGTAAATACCAGCTTTCAGTCGTGCTACAGGAGATAATGTTTCCTCGTCAGGTCGCCGATGCCACCCTCGAGAACTTTGACGGGATACTGGCCAGGGGTCTCAATTATGTTAAAGCACCCAGCAAAGCCGCTGGCGTAATGATCCTCTTCCATACCAATCTGAACAGTGTTGAGCAGGATAGAAAAGCCTGGGCTTACGCCCCGCAAAAACGTCGGGTAAAGCGGGCGCCAGGGGTAGATGGCAACACCCCCGCAGCAGCTTCCAACGGCATACATTTAATCGATCAAAATGGCATGTTTTCCGGCAAGATAACTAACTTTAGCTGGAAGTTGTCCGGTAAAAAAGAAATGTATGTTCCCTATAACGCCTACCAGCTTCATAGCGACGCCATCACGCCCGACGACGTCGTTAAGCCCGGTCATATAAATCAACAGCTGGGCCGCTATGAATTGCACCGCGTGTGGGTAGTTGAGGCCACTCGCAAAGAGGGTATTGATCATCCACACCATCGCCGGGTCTACTATATTGACGAGGACTCATGGCGAATTTTAGTTGCCGAGCATTTCGACGATAGCGACCAGCTAGATCGCTTTTCCGAATCTCACACGATCAACTACTACGAAGTGCCGGTACTTGCCAGCACACTGAACGCCTTCTATAAACTCGATACCAAGCGTTATTTTATCCAAGGCCTGGATAATCAACATCCGGTCAATGATTTTTCTTTCAGCGAAGATGCCAGTTACTTCCAGCCAGGTACTCTAAAACGACGAGCAAAACGGTGAGCCCTTAGCGGCAATCTTCACCTGTCCGTCCATCGGATCACCAACTGCTAGTCCGTGCTTGTTGTGAACTCAGGTTAATTTTATCCTGAGTTCACAACGCACTAACCGGCCCCCGGTTTAACCGTTTGGCTCCTTTGATAGGGTTTAGCTCCTTATAAATGGCCAGGACTACGTAGCTAACTGCTTACAAGGGAAAGAGATTACCTGCTGACCGAGTAATGTGCTTCCCTTCTTCAGCTACGGCTGATTCGTAAAATACTGCCCTCACCATCAGCCGCGATAAGTAAATGCCCCGAGCCATCACTACACAGCCCACCGGCAAGATCAAGTGGACAAACAGCGCCGACCGGTAGCTGGGTAGCTACTTGAGAGGCGGCATTACCTCCAGCCAGGTCAACGGACCATAGCGTTCGCCCAGCACGATCAAGGACAAAAAGCTCATCACCGATGACAGCCAATCCCCGTGGATCTTTCAGATTCTCAAGGATTGGCGTGACCGCGCCGCCATCATTAACAGCGACAACACGACCAGCGCCGGTTTCAGATACGTAACAGACACCACCGTGGACACAGACATCCTTAGGTGCGGACAAACCCTCCACCAGCGTTGACATATCCCCTGCATCATTGACAGAAAATACTGAGCCCTGCCCTCCTTCAACACCGTCATCTTTTGCCACATAGACCGTATCGTTTTCACCGGCACATAAACCCTTCAACTGACCCTGTTTGGCCACCATCATATGGGATTTTTCGCTGTCAAACTGATAGCGGATGACATCACCACGGGCTGTGGTCATTAAAAATTCCCCGGCATTGCCCGCTGCGACCGCCCGCACAAAACGCGGTGCAGATTTATCCAGTGGACTACCCACGGCAGCACGCTTGCCAGAGGCATCGAGTCTCGCCAGGCTCAGGCAATCGACGATAAAACAGGTGCCGGATGGATCAGCGGCAATACCCCACGGGCCTACCCAGCCTGGCTCGGCCAGCACTCGCTCGGTGCTATTGCCGTCCACACTGACTTCGGCAACGCCGCCATCGACAAAGTGGCTGAGATACAGCTTGCCGGCAGCATCAAAGGCCAAGTTATCAATGCCCGGCCTGACTCTGGCGATCACTGTCTGGGCACCTGTTTCCGTGTCAATCTTAACGACTTCACCATTGCCCGCCTGGGGTGACACTAATTCTCCAGCAGGATTAAATTTCGCAGCGGTAGGATGAAACAAGCCCTCGGTGACTTTTTCTAGCTCGCCAGTTTCGGGATCGGCGCGCCAGATTTCCCCTTCAGGCACCAGCGGAAAATACAACTTACCATCGGGGCCGCCAGCCAGGGCATTGGGGCCAGACAAATTAGCGGCGATCTGACGCGGTGGCCGATCGTCATGAGGATAAAGTTCAAACAGACCACCGCCCGGACGATGCTCGTCAATAAACAGGCGATCGTTGAATACCGTAACGCCATTGGCCGAGGGCAGACCATCCGAGACAATAGTGACCTCACCGTTGGGTTTACGCATGCTCACCTGCTCACTCATCACCTCGGTGGAATACATATTGCCCTGGGAATCAAAAGCCACATCGTCGGGGCCAGTGATCGGCCCACCATTGGGAGCAATCACTTCGTGCTCACCGGTCACTGTGTCAATTGCCGTCACCTGACTGCCCATGGCCTGGGCCACATAGAGTCTGCCATCGGTGCCAAACTGCATGCCGTTGGCGCCAAATAAGGCGCTTGGAGGTGTCACCTGGGTCAGACTCCAGCCCCCCGCCAATTGTGGTGTCACTGCCTCTTCGCCGTGTATTGCTGCAAATCGATTCATTATTTTTCTCCATAATTGTGTGTGAATTGATTGTGCACATACCAGCCCACTAGCGCCACGAATAATTGTGGCCAAAAAAAAGCACCCGATTGGGTGCTTTTTAAGATTAATCTGCGATGAATGCCTTAGACATTGACCGGCAGATTAAACAGCTTTTTCACGTTCTCGTGGGTCACAGCATTTTGCTGCTCAACCGTCAGATGGCCGGTTTGCTCATCGAGTATTTTTTGCGAATTCGGCCATGAAGCATCTGTGTGCGGGTAATCATTGGCCCACATCAAACAACCACTATCTACAACGTCCAGATTTCTATAGGCAGTCATATCGTCCTGAAAAGTGTAAGACAGGTTCTTCATGATGTATTCGCTTGGGTTTTTAGTTAACTTACAGCCGACAGCTGGGCCAAGACGCTTGATAGCGTGATCAGCACGATAGGCGTAATGAGGAATCCAGCCAGCATCGGCTTCAGCGATAACCATCTTCAGGTTAGGGTTATCTTCAAACACACCGCCGAACAGGAATACACCCAGTACATCCTGAACGCCACGAACAATGTTCATAAAACCGTTGGCAGGATGGCCGCGCTTAGGCTGCAGCACTTCTTTAACACCGGAATCTTCTGAGGTCAGAATGTGGAAACATACGGGCAGATCAAGATCAACCGCACACTGCCACAGAGCGTTGTAATCTTCATGGTCGTAATCTTCGAACTGAGGACGACCTGGCATCATCATGCCGACCATGCCCATCTCTTTAGCGCGCTTGAAGTCTTCAATGGCTGAATCTACAGAGACTACTGCGGTTTGAGCCAGACCAAACAAACGATCCGGTGCGCCAGCGCAAAAACCCTCAAGCCAGCGGTTATAGGCATTCATGCAGGCTTCTTTGTAGGCGTAATCTTTGTGCGAACACATGACCATACCTATCGAAGCGTAAATGACTTCCGCACATACGCCATCTTGATCCTGTACCTCTGCGCGAAACTCTGGGTTCCAGGCAGCATTAGGCAGCTCTTCAAATTTGGCCGTGCGGTATTTGAGTAAGTCTTCAGCTGGTACACCAGCGGCACCCAGCAAAGCCAATGGAATAATGTCATCCAAACCAGGAATGTTAAAAATCGAGCCGCCGCCAGGTCCTTCTACTACTTCCGGTGCTCTATCACGGAATTTAGGATCGATAAAATCTATATAAGTGTTTGGCGGCTCAACAATGTGGGAGTCCGCAGAAATACCGGGTTTACGCATGGGTTTCTCCAAAGATTAAGGGTGGTAGGGGTGATCCGTGGCCGTCACAGGCCTTGATCCATGTAAACGGGTTGACACTCTGAAGAAATCTACGGCGGCTGTCAAACTTTTTTTGCTATAAGAACGCAAACAAGCCCACCGGAGTCTGTTACCAGACTCCGGTGGGCTTGTTTGCCGCTAGTCGAACACTTCGATTAGCGGTCGTCTCCAAATTTTAAAAGGTGTCAGATCAAAACATCAGACACCCTGCCGACAAACCACGTAGACATGGCTGCGGGGCTTAGTCCCTGCTAGCGACTAAGCACTAACAGGCAGATTAAAGAGCTTTTTCACATTATCGTGAACGCAGGCGCTTTGCTGCGCTTCAGTCA
The DNA here is from genome assembly GCA_019090225.1 of Porticoccaceae bacterium. Classification (GTDB taxonomy): domain Bacteria; phylum Pseudomonadota; class Gammaproteobacteria; order Pseudomonadales; family Porticoccaceae; genus HB2-32-21. Next base: position 3,922 of record JAHRWI010000218.1, on the reverse strand, counting down.
GATGCGCCATTTGCTCATCAAGAATTTTCTGGGAATTCGGCCAGGATGCATCGGTATGTGGGTAATCGTTGGCCCAGATCAGGCAACCACTATCGACCACGTCCTTATCGGTATAGGCAGTGAGATCATCCTGGAAGGTAAAGGAGATATTTTCCGTAATATATTCACTGGGCATCCGGGTCAATTTGGATTCAACGGCTGGTCCAAGACGTTTAATGGCGTGATCGGCTCGGTATTTGTAGTGAGGAATCCAGCCTGCATCACCTTCGGCAACGACCATTTTCAGCTTCGGATGCTTGTCAAATACGCCGCCAAACAGGAAGACACCCATAACATCCTGAACACCGCGAATAATATTCATAAAGCCATTAGCTGGATGACCGCGCTTGGGCTTCAGAACCTCCTTAACACCACAGTCGTCGGACGTTAAGATGTGGAAGCACACCGGGAAATCCAGATCAACCGCACATTCCCACAAAGCGTCGTAATCGGGATGATCATAATCTTCATGTTGTGGGCGACCTGGCATCATCATGCCAACCATGCCCATTTCCTTGGCCTTGTTAAAGTCAGCAATCGCTTCATCAACCGAGACAACCGCTGTTTGCGCCAGGCCAAACAATCGGTCGGGGGCACCGGCACAGAAACCTTCGAGCCAACGGTTGTAAGCATTCATGCAGGCAGCTTTGTAGGCATAATCAGGGTGAGAGCACATGACCATGCCAATTGAGGCATAGATGATCTCGGCGCAAACACCGTCCTGCTCCTGGATTTCGGCACGAAACGCTGGGTTCCAGGCGGCATTAGGTAGCTCTTCAAATTTAGCAGTGCGGAACTTAACCAGGTCTTCCGCCGGTACACCGGCAGCGCCTAACAAGGCCAGAGGAATAATGTCATCAAGGCCGGGAATATTAAAAATCGAGCAACCACCAGGGCCATCGACCACCTGTGGCGCGCGATCACGAAACTTCGGATCAATAAAATCAATATAGGTATTTGGCGGCTCTACGATATGTGAGTCTGCGGAGATTCCGGGTTTGCGCATTAGTTTTTCCTCTTGCTCGACGTTTACTAGAGTGGGTTATTTAGACAGCTTTGAATATTTGTCAGGAACATGACACTTTTGCAATTACCAGACATTTCGTCAAAGGTGCTTAAGCACCCAATTGATTTGAGTCAAGGCTGAGTTGTTTTTAATAAATACCTAATCAATACCTATAGACAGCCGAACTGGTTTGCCACCATGGAGGCACTTGTTTACGATTGAGGCTAAATAAATATCCATGATTGGCACGGATACAAAGGGGAATAAGCATGGGCAATATTCAATTTGGCACAGGGATAAGAACGGTGACAGACATCGCCGCATCCGCCAGGCATATCGAGGGCCTGGGTTTTGATATTGTCAGCGCCGGGGAGCACGTGATGTTCCATACCCCCATTGGCAATACCTATATCACCCTGAGTGTTGCCGCTGGCGCCACCGAACGTATTAAACTCATGAGCACCATCGTGCTGTTACCCCTGTATCCGGCGGCGCTGGCAGCCAAATTGGGCGCGGCCCTGGACAACGCTTCCGGCGGCAGATATATGTTTGGTGTCGGTGTCGGCGGTGAATTCCCCAAGGAGTTTGAAGCCTGCGGTGTGCCGGTCAAGGAACGAGGGGCGCGAACCACAGAAGCCCTGCAGGTGATTCGCGAACTCTGGACGGATGACGCAGTGACCTTTCATGGCCGATTTAACACCCTCAATGAAGTCACCCTGAATCCAAAGCCCATACAACAACCCACCCCACCCATCTGGGTGGCAGGTCGCCAGGACGCTGCAAAGCGCAGAGCCGCCTTACACGGCGATGGCTGGCTACCCTATATGTACTCCCCGGAAATGTTAAAAGAGAGTATCGACTCTATCTCGACTATCCGTGCGGAGCACAACATGAACATGGATAATTTCAACAATGGCGTATTTATTTTTACCTGCGTTCACGAGGATCGCGATAAAGCTCGGGAAATGGCCGCCGCCCAACTCGGCAAGCAATACGCCCAGAACTTTGACAACCTGGTATCAAAATACACCTTGATCGGCACACCGGAAGATTGTCGCAAGCGACTGCGAGAATACATCGATGCAGGCAGCAAACTGTTTATGCTCACCTCGGCCTGCCCGGAAGCTTACGTCGAAGAAAACCTCCGCTTGATCGCAGAAGAAGTCATTCGAGAATTTCGATAGCTGACGACTTCGATAGCTCACCACTTCAATAGCTCACAACCTTGCTATAAATCAAACAAACACAGGACATCACCATGAAAATAGGCATCAACTCCGGCGCAGCATCCGGCCCCGAAACCACCTTTCCCGGTCTTATCGAGCGCGCCAAAAAAATGGAAGCCCACGGCTTCGACTGTTTCTGGATGGCCAATATGTTTGGCCTCGACGCGCTGACTGCCCTGGCCATCGTCGGCCAAAACACCACGAAGATTCAACTGGGTACAGCGGTAGTGCCTAGCTATCCCCGGCATCCCCTGGTCATGGCGCAACAGGCCGCCACCACCAACGCCGCTGCCTCCGGTCGCTTTCATCTCGGCATCGGCCTGTCCCACAAACCTATTATCGAAGGTATGTTTGGTATGTCCTACGACAAGCCCGCCAAACACATGCGCGAATACCTTGAAGTGCTGGCGCCAGCCGTGTGCAATGAGAAAATCAACTACAAGGGCGAGCAGTACAGCGCCCGTGGCCAGATTGCCGTCAGCGAATCAGGATCCGTGCCCGTGCTGGTCGCTGCCCTTGGCGACGTGATGTTAAATCTCGCCGGCACCCTGGCCGACGGCACCATCACCTGGATGACCGGCCTGAAAACCCTGGAAGATCATATTATTCCCAAAATCCGCAAAGCCGCCGCCGACGCCGGGCGACCCGAACCACGCATTATCGCTGGTGTGCCCACCGCCATCGTCACCGACAAAGAAGCAGCCGTCGCCCGCATCGAGAAAGGCATGAAGATGTACGGCCAACTGGACTCCTACCGCGCTATGCTCAATAAAGAAGGCGCATCGGGGCCATCCGACATTGCCAATATCGGTGATGAAGGTGAGCTGCGGAAATATATCCAGCGACTGCGAGATATCGGGGTTACCGACCTCAATTGCGCAGTGTTAGGCGTGGGTGATCACGATACCACCGTGGAGTTTATGGCTAGTGAGCTTTGAGGCTGGGGTAAAACACTAAAGGAGGGGTGTATGAGCGAGGATAGCACCGTCTATCAGTGGCAAGAAATTGATACTTTTAAGAGCCTGGGGCAAATTATTGATATGTCACTGGCGGCCCCTCAATTCCGTATCTACCGAGGCGTCACAAAACTAAGAGAAATAAACGACGATCTCATTCCCAAGATTGGCAGATGTAAGGACACATACAGCATAAGCCATGAAAAAGAGTTGTTGGTTAGATTTATTCGGCAATCCCAGCCATATATAACCTACACCCCAACCTCAAAGCTGGAATGGATGATACTTGCCCAACATTATTCGCTGTCCACAAGGCTTTTAGATTGGACGACAAACCTTATGGTGGCACTTTTTTTTGCTTGCCGAGGTGATTCCGATGCTCCTGGTGCGGTTTATGAGTTTTTGTCTAGCAGCATTTACGACCTAACAGAAGATGGCCCAGACCCTTTTCAAATTACAGAGCTTCGGGTCGTAAAACCGAACCACTTAGATAAAAGGATAGTAGCGCAGCAAGGCTTGTTCACCCTACACCCGACGCCAACTGAATCACCACAATGGTCCGGCCGCAAATACATTATCACACCAGCATTAAAAAAAGAGATTAAGGAAAAAATTGCTCGATTCGGCTTTAAGCCTTCAACAATGTTTCCAGATTTGGAAAACCTGGCGCATGACATCATGGATGAATGTAATCC
>JAHRWI010000217.1 GCA_019090225.1 Porticoccaceae bacterium | reverse complement strand
CTAGCCCTCCCCGCCGTGTATAACGCGCCACAATAGTTAACTGCTCAGGCTTGCAGAACGTGCTGATATCGACAAATATTTTTTCGACACACTGCTCGTGGAAGGCCTGATGGTAGCGAAATGATAGTATGTAACCCAGTAAGCTTTGATGCTTTATCGCCCTGCCCCGATAACTAACTTGTAGACTAGCCCAATCCGGTTGACCGGTAACCGGGCAATTTGATTTCAGCAAATGGCTGTATAGGATCTCATCTTTTACGTCACTGTTATCCAGTACCGATAGTTGTGCGGGGTTGGGCTGATGATCAAAGGACTCTACCGCTATATCATCGAGACAAATCCCTGATAAGTTATGCAGTCCTTTTCGGGTGTAATCGCTAATTGAAAATATCTCTACTCCTACCTCGGAACCGCATATTTCCTGCAAGTCCATAGCGAGTGTAGCTCGCAGCTCCGACAAAGAATTAAATTCGTGATCATTGAGGGAGTTCAAATAGACCTTGAGGGACTTCGATTCAATTATATTAGGGGAATCACAGGGAACTATAAATTCGCCGATGCCAATGTGAGGTTTTCCAGTTTGATCAAGCCAGGAAAGTTCATAGCAGGTCCACAGATCAGCGCCAAAAAAAGGCAGCACCGAAGTCTCGATACCGACTAATTCGCGGCCCTGACGTCTATCAATGGCGTGTAATATCGTCGGGTCATACTTACGTGGATAAAGGACGCTCTTGCCTAAAGGGTTTTCAGATTGATCGACCATATATCAAGCCCGCAGGTTTTTCCCGGTCTCTAATAAACGTAGTGAAAAGATAAATAGCACTACGACAAACATAACTATCATGACAAAGGCCCAGCGGACATCTATATCGGAAACACCCAAAAAACCATAGCGAAACGCATTGACCATATAGAGTACTGGATTTAGTTTAGAGACCCCCTGCCAAAATTCTGGCAATAAACTCATAGAATAAAAGACCCCACCCAGGTAAGTCAGTGGAGTCAAAATAAAGGTTGGGATAATCGTAATATCATCAAAGTTTTCAGCATAAATGGCATTCACCAATCCTGCCAATGAGAACAGTATGGAGGTCAGAAATATAACACTTATGGTGATCAGTGGATGTTGTATATCCAGGTCAGTAAAAAACAATGAAAGTACTGTCACAATAGCTCCAACCGCTAAACCGCGAGCCACACCGCCGGTAAGGAAGCCCAATAAAATCACATAATTAGGCATCGGTGATACCAGCATTTCTTCAATATTCCCGGCGAATTTATTGCCAAAAAATGACGACACTACATTGCCAAAAGAATTGGTAATCACTGACAGCATAATGAGTCCTGGAACAACAAACTCCATATAACTAAAGCCAGACATCTCGCCAATTCTTGGACCGATTAAGGTGCCAAAAATAACAAAATAAAGTGCAATAGTAATTGCAGGAGGCAACAGTGTTTGCTGCCAGATACGGGCAAAGCGTCGGATTTCTTTGACCACTAAGGTAGCGAAGGCTATCCATTGTTCATGATAATTCATGACGCAAAACCCTCATCTGAAGTGGCTACTCTAGAATCAAGGCTTTGAGCGTCCTGATTAGTCATGGAAATAAATAATTCCTCCAGACGGTTGGCTTTATTGCGCATGCTCACGACATGGATGCCACGTTCTGATAAAGCCACAAATAACTCATTCAAGGACTGAGCTTTGTCTACCTCGACCTCAAAACTGTGGGGATCAATAGCGTGAGCAGGGTAACCTTCGATAAGCGGGAAGTCTGCCAGTGCTTCTTTAGTATCAAGAATAAAAACTTCTTTATTGAGCTGACCTAACAGGGCTTTGGTTGTGGTGTTTTCGACAATTTGGCCCTGATCAATAATGGCGATATTTCTACAAAGACTTTCGGCTTCTTCAAGGTAATGGGTTGTCAGGATGATCGTAGTGCCCTGTTCGTTGATTTCTTTCAGGAACTCCCATAGGGATCGGCGTAATTCAATATCTACCCCAGCGGTCGGTTCATCCAGGATCAGCAGTCGTGGCTCATGCACCAGAGCTCTTGCTATCATCAAGCGTCGTTTCATACCGCCAGACAAAGTCCGGCCACGATCGTTTCTTTTATCCCACAAGCCCAGCTTACGTAGGTATTTCTCTGCTCTGCTCAGGGCTAGTTTGCGGGGCAAACCATAGTAACCAGCCTGGGTGACGACAATATCGAGCACTTTTTCAAATTGATTGAAATTGAATTCCTGAGGCATTACCCCAATATCTTTTTTTGCCTGGGAAAACTGGCTGTCGATATTCTTGCCAAATATCTCAACTTCGCCTTCCGATTTTTGAATCAGAGAGCACAGGATACCAATGGTGGTTGACTTGCCTGCACCGTTTGGACCTAACAAGGCAAAAAAATCTCCTGCCCTGACCTCGAGGTCAATGCCTTTTAATGCTTCGAAGCTGTTGCCGTAGACTTTGCGTAAACCCCTGATACTCAGGGCGGGAATATTATTGGTCATTTATTATTGATCCACGGTTTATCGAACACTTTACAATAAAATAAGCGTTAGGGTTCTCTAGGTTTTTGAAGTCGATACCAGGGTTGATCAATTTTTGCTAAGGAGAATACTAAGCCGGTGTGGTGATATTTATTCAGGCTGCTGCTTCGAAGTTATTTAAAGGGCCTTATATATTAAACGACCTTAGTATATTAAAGAGTCTGAGTATATTGAAGAGCCCTAGAGGCTCCAAATACATCTGCCCTGCCTACGAGTGTAGATTATTGGACAGGGCAATAATTGGAGCGGGAAACCGGGTTCGAACCGGCGACCTCAACCTTGGCAAGGTTGCGCTCTACCAACTGAGCTATTCCCGCAATCTTGTAGCAAAAAAACTGGCGTCCCGTAGGGGAGTCGAACCCCTGTTACCGCCGTGAAAGGGCGGTGTCCTAGGCCTCTAGACGAACGGGACAGGCTTCTCTCTTAGACGCTATTGTGCAGAGAGGCGCGCATTCTAAAAACCTCACCCTACGCTGTCAAGCAACATTGCTGTCTGGGGCGCTTTTATCGCAGATTAATTTGCCTGACAGACAGCACCGCCCTCCTCCTTCGCTTATATAACAGGCCCAAGAATAACAGGCTCAAGGGATATCGTTAACATCACCTGGAGGGCCTTCATGATGGGGATGGGTTTCGTGTGGCTCCTGAACAGGCTCACCCTTTATCGGCACCGTACGTGATAGAAATTCAATCACAGAGGTTGAAAACACGTCATTGCGATCTCCTGCGACCATGTGTCCTGCGCCAGTTACATTGACATATTCACTGTGGGTACACATCTCCAGAAAGCTCTGAGCACCCTCTTCGCTCAGCACGTCAGACAAGCCGCCCCTGACCAATAAGGCCGGCAGCTTTAAATTACGAGCACAGGCTTCGAGACGGGCCTGTCGCTTGGATATATCCCTGCGCATCGCTCTAAAGCCCGGGTCCCAATGCCATTTGTACTTGCCATCGGGTGTCAGCCGGACATTCTTTGCCAGACCGTTAAGGTTTTTTGGCGCTTCACGATGAGGTTGATAGCTGCCGATGGCTTCTGCCACTTCTTCAAGGGAGGAAAAGCCTTCCGGTTTCTGGCTCATAAAGGCTTGAATTTTATCGACGCCTTCTGGCTCTATCTTTGGCGCTATATCGACGAGTACCAGGGCCGTCGCATCAACATGATCCTCGCCGGTAGCGACTAAACTGGTGCCCCCGCCCATGGAGGCACCCACCAGCACGGGCCTTTTATTGCCCAATTGTTCAATAACACACTTTAAATCCTGGACCATGACGTCCATGCCGTAGACACCGTCAGGTGACCACTGGGAATCGCCATGACCTCGCGCATCAAAGGCAACCGCGTGATAACCCGCAGCGCCAAGTGTTTCACCAGCGCTTTTCCAGGCGTGGCGAGTTTGACCGCCGCCGTGTTGAAGTAAGACCAGGGGACCATTTGGGTCACCCCAGATATCAGCCGCAATATCCAGACCGTCATGGCCCTTCAAGTAGCGCGTCGGTTCCGGGGTTCCCGGCAATCTCGTTCCTGCACTCATAATGTATTCCTGTCGTTAATTAGATACGTATTAGTTGAGTAGGTCATAAATTTGACCAGTATTAAGTTCGTTCAGCACTAAACATGGCTTATGAGTTTGAGCAATGCATCGCATTCGCTTCCACTTCCACTTCCACTTCCACTTCCACTCTCCTGTTTACAAACCCTCAGGCTCATGCTGAGGTGCCGCTGCAATTAATGCTTTGGGGTCATAGGCCTGGCCACCGCGATAAGTTGTTTCCAGAGTGCGCAACTCTGTTACGTCGTTCAAGGGATCACCCGCTAACACGAGGAAATCAGCATAACGCCCAGGCGCAATAGCGCCAATATCCTTATCAGCCCGTAGATAGTTAGCTGCCACAGAGGTGACCGCCCGAATCGCATCCATATTACCAATTGCTTCAGCGAGCAGTTCTATTTCTCTCAGCAGGGCAAAACCAGGCGGCGGATACGCCAGGGCACCACAATCAGTGCCACCGACCACTCGTCCGCCGGCTTCATGGAGCATGCGGGTAATCTGTTGGTGTTTTTCCAGTGCCAGGCTTCCGGCTCCAGTCTCAAAAAAGCCGGGATGAATATCCCAGTCAGGACGGTCACCCAGGTGCTTTTTCATTTTCGCCTGTCTTGCCAGGGCTGCCGGGGGGATTAGTTTGCGATCCTGATCCTTCAGCGCTCCCTCAAGCCCTGCCTTGGCCGTCCACAGTAAATCGAGCGTGGTACCCATGTGCACTTGTTTCTCGACCATGGCGTCGACCCACTTGCGTGCTCGATCACCTTCAAGGTCAGCCTCTTCCCAACCGGCCATGGTAGTGCTCCAGAAAGAAGGGTCCATCATCGAGGCATCATTGCCGAAACGCATGTTAAGGGCGCAAATATCGTTGTAGGGGGATATCCAGACGTGCTCCAGCCCGTCTATACCCGCCTCAATCGCATCCATGGATGAGCAGTAGCCAAGATGACCGGTGACCGGCACCCGTTTATCGACAAAATTGATCACACTGCGAACGATCTCTGGGGTCATGGTGAAGTAACACTTGATACCATCGACACCGGCGCTAAGTAATTCGCCAATTTTACCGGGCACAGCCTCTACGCTCTGGATCCGATCAAGCATAATAGTGAAGCCGGGGCTTTCAAAGCTGGCACCGGGTCCGTCTAGCAATGGCCCACACACAAACAGTCTTGGCCCAAGTTTAGCGCCACTATTAAGGTCTTCTTTATTCTGTAAGACCAAATCTAGCCGACCACCCACATCTCGGGCGGTGGTCACACCGGCTGCGAGAAACAAAGGGAAGCACTCGCTGTCCATCATGACGGTGTGGATATGGGTGTCGATCAATCCAGGTACCAGGGTTTTTCCTACAAGATCGATGACTTTCACATCATCTGAAACCGCTATGTCGCCTTGCTTAAGCTGCGTAATTCGCTCACCCTCGACCAAAACGGACATGCCACTGCTCGCCTGGTCGGCAATACCATCTATCACCCGGGCATTAGTAAATAGTGTTTTGTTATTCGTATTATTGGACGTTTGGCTAGACATCATATCCCTCAGTTTTTAAGTGTTCTTTGATTAGTTCTAGCTATGTGATTGAACCGATGCAACGCTTGATACTACGTCTTCATTAGCGTCGAAACAAATAACTATTTGCAAAGCAATCAGGTTTTGGTGAACAGCAAGCGTGACATTGATGATCCGATAATAATCTTTTGGCTCTACTGAAAGTTCTATTCCGGGTGATACACTCTTCATCATCGACCCAATAAATCTAACTGGCCTTATCTATGTCTACAGCCGACCTATACCACGAACTGGAGCAAATGGTGCGCGGCGAAATCATCAAAATGCCGCGTCAGGCGTTCCGTGATCGATGTGACGAGGAAGATCGTTTCGTCTATCTGAGCATTGCGCGAAAAATCGCCAAGAACAATCGCTTTACCTTGCACGTCCATGAGGATGAGCTCGAGTTTGTTTGTCCACCGCCATCGAAATTTTAAGCGCCACTTTCTTATTTCGACCGACCGCGCTAAATTAGCGCCCCGAATATTTGTTAACCCAGCATTCGTTATTATGAGCAACTATCTGATTGACTCAAATTTACTTCAAACTTAAATCCATCTTAAACCCATTCAGGAGAAAGCCATGACCACCCTTGGAACATACACAGATATTGACGTCACACTGGACGATTACGTAGCAACCATCACCATTCAGCGTCCACCCTATAATTTCTTTGATTTCAATTTGATCTGTTCCATCGCTGATGCTTTTGAAGACCTCGATAAAAATAGCGACTGCCGAGCCATTGTGCTAACGGCTGAGGGCAAATCATTTTGTGCTGGTGCTAATTTTGGTGGTGATGATGCCATTGATAAAGAAGACAAGAGTGATAAAGAAGATGACAGCAAACCCAAAGAAAATGCTTTTCGTCGTCGCTCTGGTCGACTTTATGGCGAAGCAGTGCGTTTATTCAAGGCCAAGAAACCCGTCGTATGCGCCGTTCAGGGTGCTGCAATTGGCGGGGGTTTGGGTCTGGCTCTGGTCGGCGATTTCCGAGTCACTTGCCCCGAAGCTCGGTTCAGCGCCAACTTTTCTCGCCTCGGTTTCCATCCCGGTTTTGGTTTGACTCATACATTGCCAGCCTTAATTGGTCAGCAGAAAGCCCACTTAATGTTTTATACCGGTCGTCGTATCAAGGCCGAGCAAGCGATTGAATGGGGCCTGGCCGACGTCATCGTTCCCAAAGAGGACTTACTTAAAACCGCAACCGAGCTCGCCAGGGAAATCGCCGGTTCTGCGCCATTAGCCGTGCAGTCTATTCGCGAAACCGTACGCCAGGGGCTAGGGGATCGTGTTCAGGCTGCCACTGATCGAGAGCTTCAGGAGCAAGAGTGGTTGCTTAAAACTGCGGACGCAAAAGAAGGTATCAAAGCCACAGCGGAGCGTCGCGAACCCAACTTTTCTGCCAAATAAGCGCTGCCAAATAAGGGCTGCAAAATAACGACTAAT
>JAHRWI010000216.1 GCA_019090225.1 Porticoccaceae bacterium | reverse complement strand
TTCGACCGGTTTAATCAGTTATATCGCGGCCGCTAATGCGGCGGCAAAAAAAGGCGAGACAGAGGATGCATTAGCGACCCTAAAGCTGGTAGAGGAATCCGATACGGATAATATATTTACTGTTAGCGTGACTCGGGCGCGTATTCTAGTGGAAGCGAAGCGTTACCAGGAGGCAGTGACCCAGCTTGCTGGCCTGCATGCACAAGATACCCATCATCCTTTTGTTCTTGGGTTGTTGGCAGAGGCTTATACTGAGACTGAGGCGTGGGATAAGCTTGAAAAGTTATTGCCAGATTTAGAGCGGAGTAAGGTTCTTGATAAGCAGGCAGGGCTGGACTGTCAGGCAGGCATCCGTTCTGCGCAATTAGAGCAGCTGAGTCAAAGTCAGCAGAGTAATGATGAAATGTTGAAAGAACTCGAGCAGTTGTGGTCGCGGACCCAGAAGCCGGTCAAAGCTGTCGCTGAGGTAGTGGGTGGATACGTTAAGGCGCTGGCAGCAAGTGGTGAGCTGGCTGCGGCGGAGTCGGTATTGCGTAAGGCGATTAGCAAAAACTGGGACAACGGCCTGGCTCTACAGTACGGTAATTTACTTGGCAATGATCCTGTAAAGCAACTTATCTCCGCAGAGAGTTGGTTGCGACATCAGCCCGATAATGCCGCTTTATTGCTAGCTCTAGGCCGACTATGCAAACGTAACAAGTTATGGGGTAAAGGCCGGGATTATCTGGAGGCATCTCTGAAACTAGATAACCGACCTGAAACCTGTGCCGAACTTGCTATCGTCCTGACGCAGCTTGGCGAAGAGCAGCAAAGCGTCCAGCTATTCAAGCGGGGTTTATTAACAAGCCTGGGGCTGGACGAAGAGCTAATGGTCGCCCCGGCAAAATAAACGGGGGCGATGTCGATTACGCCTGGCGGCTTTTGTGTGAGCTTAGATACCTGCTACAGCGACGGTCCTGCGTCGACAATATTTTTAGACACGTCAAATCGAGTGAAATTTTCCACAAACAAGCCCGCGAGTTTCTTCGCTTGCAGCTCATAAGCCTGAGGGTCATCCCAGGCTGTTTTTGGATTCAGATAGTGATCCTCTACCCCAGGAACTTTGAGGGGGATATCGAGGTTAAGCATGGGCACAGTTGCTGTAGCTGTGTCTGCCAGTGCACCACTTTGTATGGCGGCAACGATGGCTCTGGTTACCGGGATAGGGAAGCGTTGTCCGCTTCCAGTGCCACCTGAGCCGCCGGTCCAGCCGGTATTGACGAGATAGACCTGGCTGCCAAAATCGTTGATACGCTTCATCAGTAGTTCGGCGTAAACGCCAGCAGGCCGCGGCATAAAGGGTGCCCCAAAGCAAGTTGAGAAGGTCGGGTTGATACCTGATTCGCCGCCGAGTTCGGTCGAGCCAACCCGGGCAGTATAACCACTCAGAAAATGATAGGCGGCGGCTTCTTTGGATAGAATGGATACGGGGGGTAGCACGCCCGTAACATCGCAGGTCAGAAAGATAATATTAGCCGGCTCACCAGCGCGGTTTTTTTCGGAACGCATTTCGATAAGATTAAGGGGATAACTGCAACGACCGTTCTCGGTTAAGGTCGTGTCAGCATAATCGGCCTGGCGGCTGGCGTTGAGTGCGACATTTTCAATGATTGCGCCAAAACGGATAGCGTCCCAAATCACTGGCTCATTTTTGCGGCTTAGGTCGATGGTTTTGGCGTAACAACCGCCTTCGATATTAAAAACAGCGCCCTTGGCCCAACCATGTTCATCATCACCAATCAAGTAGCGGTCTGGGTCAGCAGATAAGGTGGTTTTACCAGTACCAGACAGACCAAAAAATAAAGCCACGTCGCCATCCGCACCAACATTTGCCGCGCAGTGCATGGGCATAACGTCTTTTTCGGGGAGTAGGAAGTTTTGCACCGAGAACATGCTCTTTTTCATCTCGCCTGCATATTTCATTCCGGCAAGTAGAACCTGACGCTTGGCAAAATTAATGATGACTACGCCACTGCTGTTGGTGCCGTCACGCTCAGGTTCACAGACGAAGTTGGCGGCATGGAGAATGCGCCATTGCTCTTTTCCAGAGGGGTTGTATTTGCTCGTGCGAATAAACATGTTGCGTGCGAAAAGGTTATGCCAGGCTGTTTCGGTGGTGACTTTTGCGGGAATGTAATGTTCGCTGTCCTGACCAATATGCAGATGGGAAACAAACTGATCACGGTCAGCCATATACGCTTTGACTCGCTCCCATAAGGCATCAAACTTTTCAGCTGAAAATGGACGGTTTACTGGCCCCCAATTGATCGCATCGCTGGTGCTGGGTTCTTCGACAACAAATCGATCTGCAGGTGAGCGGCCTGTGTGCATACCAGTTTCGGTGCGTAGGGCGCCGGTGTCCGTGAGTATCCCTTCGCCACGCTGGAGGGCTTGTTCGATAAGCTCGGCAGAGCAGAGGTCCAGGTAGACATTTGCTGCAGAATTTTCGTTTTGGGTCATCAAAGATTGTCCTATGTGCGATCCAGCGCTGCGGTTACCTGGCTGGTTGAAATTGGCTGGCTAAAAAAGGTCGCTGATTATGCCAGAAAAGAGTAGCGTCGCGAACCCTGGGACGGCGCTGCCAGGATAAGATTTGTTAATGCAGAGCGGGGGATCTGTGACTAAACAGTCTCTCTATATCACTTTCGTCAAAGCGGTAAAGCCGGTGACAGAATTGACAGCTCACTTCTATGGGATCTGTATCCTCAAGCATCGCCGTGACTTCCGCTCGGCCAAAGGCTCTCAGCATATTG
>JAHRWI010000215.1 GCA_019090225.1 Porticoccaceae bacterium | reverse complement strand
GGAATAAGGAATTCCAGTTTGACTCGGCCTTTGCCGTCGGGCTCCATATTTTTCAGCTCACCTTTGCGCAAGCCAATTTCTTCCATCACTGCGCCCTGGTGCTTATCTTCGACGTCGATAACCACTTGCTCAAAGGGTTCGTGAATTTTGCCATCGACTTCTTTCTGAATAACTTCCGGGCGGGATACGCCGAGTTCGTAACCTTCGCGACGCATGGTTTCAATGAGTACCGACAGATGCAATTCACCACGGCCTGAGACACGAAACTTATCGGGACTATCACCTGGCTCAACGCGTAGCGCGACGTTATGGATGAGTTCACGTTGGAGCCTATCCTTGAGATTACGGGAGGTAACGTACTTGCCGTCGAGACCAGAAAAGGGCGAATCGTTAACCATAAACATCATGCTAACTGTTGGCTCGTCCACCGATAGCGGTGGCATGGCTTCGATATGATCCGGATCACACAGGGTATCTGAAATACCCAACGCATCGATGCCGGTAACCGTGACGATGTCCCCAGCCTCAGCCAGGTCAGTGTCGATACGATGCAAGCCGAGATAACTTTTAACGCTAAGCACTTTGCCTTTGCGGGTTTTCTGATTGTGGTCAACAATCACCACCTGTTGGTTGGGGGCCAAACTGCCTCGGGTAATGCGACCGACGCCGATAACACCGACGTAGCTATCGTAGTCCAGAGCAGAAATCTGCATTTGAAAGGGGCCTTCACGATCCACATCCGGCGCTTTGACCTTGTCGGTGATCATCTGGAACAGGGGAATCATGTCATCGGCTAGCTCATCGACTTCGAGACCGGCTACGCCGTTCAGCGCCGAGGCATAAATAATCGGGAAATCCAGCTGCTCGTCGGTCGCACCCAGACGATCAAATAAATCAAAGACCTGATCAACCACCCAGTGAGGGCGCGCGCCAGGACGATCCACTTTATTGACCACAAGGATGGGGTTTAAGCCTTGCTCAAAAGCCTTCGAGGTCACAAAGCGAGTCTGTGGCATGGGGCCATCGACAGCATCAACCAGCAGCAGTACCGAGTCAACCATCGACAAAACTCGTTCGACTTCGCCACCAAAGTCAGCATGGCCTGGGGTATCAACAATATTGATGTGATAACCGTTCCACTCGATGGCGGTGTTTTTGGCCAGAATGGTTATGCCCCGCTCACGCTCCTGATCGTTGGAATCCATAATGCGTTCGGAATCCAGATCCTTACGATCCAGCATACCTGACTGCTTCAGGAGTTTATCAACCAGAGTTGTCTTCCCGTGATCAACGTGGGCAATAATCGCAATATTGCGAAGTTTTTGAATATCAGACATGAGGGCGGACTACAGCAGAATTTGGGGCGCGCAGTGTAGTGGTTTAACAGGCAAAAGTCACTGATCGAATTGGGTCTCAGTGCAGACAAAAATCATAAAGAAGTCTTTGATATTCAACTCTTAGGCGCATAGAGCCCCAAATTTTCGAAGCCTTCTTCCCGGAGTAATTCCGCGTGTAATCTACTCATCACACCTTTGTCACAATAGAGCAAGTAATGCCGGGATGGATCCAGGCTTTTGAAGCTTTTCTGCAATGAGAAAAACGGCGCGGTGGCGACCTCAGCGGAACCCGCATTAAGGGGTTTACGCAGCACCTCATCGGGATGGCGAATATCGAGGATGATCATCTCCGGCTGAGGTGATGAGAAGGTTTCTACGGTCGGCAATTCAACAAGATCAGCCATCATCTCATCAATGTTTTCTTCACGGCGATTACTGATCGCGTTTTCCAGGATGTCGAAATCGAAGTTTGCTTCCTCCCGCTCGATTCGCTCAGGCTTTGCCCGGGTGGTGGGTTTCACTGAGATAACACCGCAATATTCCGGCATGTTAGCGGCAAAATCTTCGGTGCCTATGTTGCGCGCAATCTTAATGATGTCGTTTTTATCCATGGTAATCAGGGGTCGAAGGGTCAGCACGTCAGTCACTGCATCGATCACCGCCAGGTTTGGCAAGGTCTGACTTGAGACCTGAGCCACCGCTTCACCAGTAACCATGGCATCGACGTTCCAGGCTTTGGTGACTTCCGCCCCGGCTCGATACATCATGCGCTTGAGGACCACACCCATTTGGGAGTTATCAACTTTAGTAAGGATTTCGGCCACCACGTCTTCAAAGGGCACGGTGATAAATTTAACCCGGTGGGAGGAGCCGTATTTATCCCACAGATACCAGGCGACTTCTTTCACTCCCAGCTCATGGGCGCGACCACCGAGATTGAAAAAACAAAAGTGTGTGCGTAAGCCTCGCTTCATGGTCAGATAACTCGCCACCGTGGAATCAAAACCACCGGACACCAGAGACATTACGGCTTCCTGAGTGCCCAAGGGGAAACCGCCCAAACCCTGAGTAGTTTTTTCCATAACAAAGAGTTGTTGGCCGCGAATCTCAAGGCTGATTTGCACATCTGGATCTTTCAGCTTTACGGTAGCGGATCCGGCACGCTGGAATAGCCGACCGCCAATCTCGCGCTCAGCCTCGACGGATCTAAAATCATGCTTGCCTGTGCGTTTTATCCGCACGCAAAAGGTTTGATGACTGATTGCCTCCCCATAAATCGGCCAGAGTAAATCGGCAACCTGGTCAAAATTACCCAGTGGGTGCTCGCTGACTTGAGAAAAATTAGCGATGCCCGGCGTGGTCGCCAGCAAGCGTTGAACCAGCTCGATACACTCGGTACTTTCATCCGCGACCAGCACTTCAATCTTGTCCCACTGGCTACGGACTTCGGCGCTATGGCCACGGTCTCGGATCAAACGTTGCAAATTACTCCGCAATTGCTTGATAAAGCGCTTTCGTACCGGAGGGCTTTTGATAATGATTTCGGGGAATAACTTGATGACAAAATGCATAACGATCCGGAACACGGGGCAGAGGGAGGCGGGATTATAAAGCAAGCCACGACCTGACTGGAAAGCTGTAGCAGATTAAAGCCAACACTCCTGATCAAGCGGGCTGACGACCATGCAAAGATGGCGTAGAATACCCGGCGATCAAACTGGCACTGATTGACCCAGCGTGGTGCGCGCCGATGTTTTAGCGCACCATAACGAAGCACTCGTTTGATCAGATTTTTGTTGAATACTGCCTCGACGACGCCTACGTTCCGATTTCAATCAATAATCGGGCTGTGGCACAGGTTTTGCTGTATTCAAATCAGTTTTGCGGCGTTTGAGACCTGGGCGTTTCTCACAGAACCGATTTAAACCCACCGCCCCAATGGGCGACGATAGAAACTTACTTGATAAACCTCAACCTGGAGGAAATATGTCTGAACTAACACTGAATCTCATCAAAGAAAGCGAAGCCGGTTGGGTCGATTTACGGTTTACCGATACCAAAGGTAAAGAACAACACGTATCGATCCCCTCAAAAGAAGTCGACGAAGGTTTCTTTGAAGAAGGCAAGATGTTTGACGGCTCCTCCATCGAAGGCTGGAAGGGCATTAACGAATCAGACATGATTCTGATGCCAGACGATCAAACATCCGTGCTCGACCCCTTTACTGATGAGCCCACAGTTATCCTCCGCTGCGATATCGTCGAGCCGACCACAATGCAGGGCTACAACCGTGACCCTCGTTCTATTGGCGAAAGAGCCCAGGCTTATATGAAATCCACCGGCATCGCCGACAATGTCCTGTTTGGGCCAGAGCCTGAATTCTTCGTCTTTGACGACGTCAAATGGGGCGCCAATATGAGCGGCGCATTCTACAAAGTCGCCTCTGAAGAAGCTTCATGGGCAACTGAACACGACTTCCCCGATGGCAATATGGGTCACAGACCCGGCGTTAAGGGCGGTTACTTTCCAGTGCCGCCTGTTGACTCCCTCCACGATCTACGCGCCGCCATGTGTGGCGCAATGACCCAAATGGGCCTTGATGTAGAAGTCCACCACCATGAAGTAGGCACCGCTGGGCAGTGCGAAATTGGCGTTGGCCCCAACAGCCTGACCAAGAAAGCTGACGAAATCCAGATCTTTAAATACTGCGTACATAACGTCGCGCACGCTTATGGCAAAACCGCGACGTTTATGCCCAAACCACTGGTCGGTGATAATGGTTCTGGTATGCACGTACACCAGTCCTTGTCGAAAGACGGGCAGAATATTTTCACCGGTGACGTCTATGCTGGTATGTCAGAAACTGCCTTGTTCTATATTGGCGGCATCATCAAGCATTCCCGCGCCATCAATGC
>JAHRWI010000214.1 GCA_019090225.1 Porticoccaceae bacterium | reverse complement strand
TGTGTCTATAAGCTAGCTCGGCTATGGTGAGTCTCATGATTTCGTGCATGAAAAACATCTGTCCCCTGAAAAATCTCGTTGCTCTGACGCCATGCCGTTCAGCAACAAAAGCGCTGGTATTAATATTTTTCCTGGCCGGATCAGGGTTCCTGACTGCTAACCAGGCTGCTAATCCAGCGACCAGCCTGACCGCAGTCAACGAGGAAAAATATTCGGTCCGTGGAGGGTTTCAAAAGCCTGTAGTTCTTTATATCTCTCGCACGGACTGCCATTTCTGCTATCTTCTTGAAGAAGAAGTTCTTAACCCTCTCCTTCGCTCTGGCGAATACACAGACAAAATAATTTTCCGGAACTTGGTGCTGGATAGCACTGAACTTGTGGTAGATTTCAAAGGCAATCTGGTTGCCCCAGCTGACATGGCCAGGATCTTGGAGGTCGAGCTGACACCTACGCTGTTATTTTTAAATAATGAGAATCAGGAACTGCTCCCGCGTATCGTCGGTTATCAGCGGTCGGAATATTATTTTTATTACCTGGAAGAAACTATCCATAATGCCATCGAGGTAATTAATACAGCATCCGGTGAGAAACGAGATCAAAACGATTAATAATTTGCTTCAAATCACTACCCTTTAAATCAAGAGCGTGAAACGCTAAGTCCCTCAGCGCGGTGGCAATGACCAACCGTTATCTTGCTCAGTCAAGGAAAATTTTATGGCAGCCGAAAAACCTACCACCCATGAACATGAACCTGGCCATGATCTTCACCTGGAACATGAAGATGCAACGATTCGCTTTTTGCACGGCGTCATCAGGGTAGCAGTAAAGATTCTCGCTGTACTGATGGTGCTAGTCATCGTCTGGGGTATTGGCGATGTGATTTATGTGCTGTACCAACGTCTCACCGAACCGCCTTTTTTGCTCTTGCAGATCAATGATATTTTTGCCACATTTGGTGCTTTTCTGGCGGTGCTGATAGCTATTGAAATCTTCATTAACATCAGCATGTACCTGAGCACTAATGTCATACCGGTACGTCTGGTCATTGCCACCGCACTTATGGCCATCGCTCGAAAAGTTATTATTTTCGATTTTGAGCGCCTGGAGCCGGCATATATCTATGGCGCCACCGCAGTTGTCCTGTCGCTCGGTATCACTTACTGGTTAATAACAAAAGAACCGGGTAAGCACCTCCAACGGTGAGCTAAAAGATGAAATTCCGATAGCCTTTTTATCGGCAATCCTATAGCCTTTTTCTACGCGGTTTTCTATTTAACTTTTCCGCATAGCTGTCGCATATAACTGTATGCCGGCTAATTTTTCGGTCATTAATAATAACTCTAAGGCGAATATTTATGTCTAATCTATACAATTCGAGCGTACCCACCTACCGGCGTGTATTGACGTCGGCAATTGCTATTATGGAAAAAGGCGCTAGTTACTTTGCAGAACAAAGCATCGACCCAGGCGAAGTAATAGATATGCGTCTGGCGCCAGATATGGCGGCATTTCCCTTTCAGGTGAATTCTGTTCGACACCATTCTCTTGGTGCGGCCAAGGGTCTGTTAGTCGGTGAATTTTCACCACCACCAGATATTCCTGAGTTAGATTATCAAGGCCTCCTCAAGCTCTTAACTGACGCCCTGGTTGAACTCGACACCATAGATGCCGATGCCCTTAAGGCCGTAGAGGGAAACGCGATGTATTTCCGAATGGGTGATTTTGAAATACCTTTCACTAGCGAAAACTTCGTTACCTCGTTTTCCTTACCGAATCTCTATTTTCATGCCACCACACTGTATGACATGTTGCGCATCAAGGGCGTGCCCCTGGGGAAAATGGATTTCCTCGGAAAAATGAATGTGGGATTGCCCAGCTCCTGAGCTTTATAAAAAGGACTCTTATAGAAAGGAGCATGAACACAATGCTCGTCATTCATCTAGCCAACCATTCATCTAGCTAGTAGGGATCTGTTATGACCGACTCGTCGAGTGATACACCGAACGACGCACCAAGCTACACACCACCAAAAGTCTGGCAATGGAAGTCCGAGAATGGCGGAAGGTTTGCCAGTATCAATCGCCCGATTGCAGGTGCCACCCACGAAAAAGACTTGCCTGTTGGCGATCACCCGCTACAGCTCTACTCTCTGGCGACACCGAACGGAGTAAAAGTGACTGTCCTGCTCGAAGAGCTACTTGCCCTGGGTTATGACGCCGAGTACGACGCCTACCTGATTAAAATTATGGACGGCGATCAGTTTGGTAGCGGCTTTGTGGCAGCAAATCCGAATTCAAAAATCCCCGCACTGGTTGACCAAAGCACATCCCCGCCCACCCGCGTCTTTGAATCCGGAGCAATTCTCGTTTATCTGGCGGAAAAATTCGGGGCCTTTCTGCCGGCGGAACCCTCCGCGCGCGCCGAGTGCAT
This sequence comes from Porticoccaceae bacterium, assembly GCA_019090225.1. GTDB lineage: Bacteria > Pseudomonadota > Gammaproteobacteria > Pseudomonadales > Porticoccaceae > HB2-32-21. The sequence goes on along the minus strand of JAHRWI010000214.1, from coordinate 1,212 downwards.
GTCCTGGCTATTCTGGCAAATGGGTAGCGCACCTTATCTCGGCGGCGGCTTCGGCCACTTTTATGCCTATGCACCCGAGAAGATTGAATACTGCATCGACCGCTATGCCATGGAAGTAAAACGCCAGCTGGATGTGTTAGACCAGAACCTGTCTACCCGACCTTATTTATGTGGCGACGAATACAATATTGCCGATATGGCGAACTATGCCTGGTATGGCAGTTTAGTGCTGGGCACGATCTACGAGGCTCAGGAGTTTCTCGATGTTAAATCCTACACCCATGTTGTGCGCTGGGCCTCAGAGATACAGGCGCGGCCTGCTGTTCAACGAGGTGAACGGGTCAATAAGACCTGGGGGCCGGAGGGAGAGCGGGTACCAGAACGACATAGTGCCAGTGACTTTGATTAAATGGCTGTTGCTAAGTCGCTCTTTATTAGCTCTTTTGTAAGCTTCGTCTACAATTTTATAGCCAAACCTTACGCGGCCATAATCCCACCATCTACGGGCATGGCGTGGCCGGTCACAAACGAGGCCTGGTCTGAACATAACCATACAGCTGTTGCAGCAATTTCACTGGGCTGACCGAGCCGTCCTACCGGCTGCCATTTGGCGACCTTAGCTTTGCCTTCCTCGGCCCCTCCGGTCAATCGTTCCACCATGGGCGTTTCAATAACACCTGGGCAAACAGCGTTGACACGAATATCCTTTTTGGCAAATTCTAAAGCAGCGGTTTTAGTCAACCCAACGACGCCATGCTTAGCTGCCACATAGGCAGGTGAACCTTTGACACCAACGAGTCCTGCCACCGAGGCCGTGCTGACAATTGCGCCGCCATCACCCTGGGCCAGGAATTGGAGTAATTCGTACTTCATGCACAGCCACACGCCCTTTAAATTAATCTGATAGTTCAGATCAAAATTTTCTTCGGTACAGTTAATAGTGGTCGCTGCATCACCTTCAATACCAGCGTTGTTGTAAGCACAATCCAGACGACCGTAGGAATCCACAACGCCTTTTATTAAAGCTTCAACTTCGGCAGCTTTGGAGACATCACATTTAATAAATGTGGCTTCACCGCCAGCCTTTTTTATCATAGCAACGGTTTCGTTACCGCCATCGACATTAACGTCAGACACCACGACCTTAGCGCCCTCTTCGGCAAACTTGAGGGCCGAGGCTCGGCCAATACCTGAACCAGAACCGGTAACCAT
>JAHRWI010000213.1 GCA_019090225.1 Porticoccaceae bacterium | reverse complement strand
CCACCAATCGATGGCTTTATCGAGAAACTTAATGGTTATGCGGATCTAAAGGTTGAAACCTTTCCGACCTGTACGGTGATTATGGGAGAGCCGGGCAGGGTCATGGATGTTCTTAAAGAGGCGATGCGCTGGAGTCACGAAAAATATGGCAAAGCAATTTTTGTGTGCAAGTTTATTCACGATTACGAGGCCCTGTAGTTGCCCGAATTACTTGCCACAACGTATCAACAATTGTTCGCCACCTCTGCGTGGGAGCTGGTGGCGGTAGTACTGGCCATTGCTTATCTGTTGCTGGCTTTACGGGAAAATAGTCTGTGCTGGTATTGTGCTCTGGCCAGTACGGCTATTTATACCGTCTTATTCTGGGATGTCAGCCTGCTGATGGAGTCCGGGCTCAATGTCTATTACATGGTCATGGCAGTTTATGGCTGGCACCAATGGCGGCGTGTCGGCTCACGCGATGAAGCCAAAAATAATATCAAAATACACAGTTGGCCATGGCGCTATCACTGCCTGGCCTGGGGGCTGATTGTTGTGTGCAGTGTGATATCGGGCGCTTTGCTAAGCAGTAATACATCCGCCGTCCTACCCTATCTCGATTCGTTGACCACCTGGGGCAGTGTTTTGACCACCTGGATGGTGGCTAGAAAGGTCCTTGAAAACTGGCTGTACTGGATTTTAATCGATGGCCTATCGATTATTTTATACCTCGACAGGGGTTTGTATCTTACATCGCTTTTATTTGTCGCCTATGTGATTATTGTCGTGTTCGGTTATTTTTCCTGGCGAAAAACAATGCCTTTGAAGAAATCTGCGGAGATCAAACATGTCATTGTCTGAAGCAGCGAAGTCGGCCTTTGATACCTGGCCCGAGTGGCGACTGGCCCTCGATGGCCCGCCAACCATTATCAGGCGCCTAACGGGCGGTCTGACCAACGAGCTGTTTTTGCTGAAAGCCGCAGGACTCCGGTTGGTGCTAAGAGTGAATCATGAGGATAGTGAACTGCTGGGTATCGACAGGCAGAGAGAGCAACAAATCCTGGACCAGATACAGGGCAAGGCTTTTGCACCGGTGGTGTTTCATTGTGATGCCGCTAAGCGAGTCCTGGTGACGGAATATATTGAGGGTTATCAGTGGCAGCCCGGCGAGCTGTCTGACCCACTCAAAGCGGATAGTCTGGTTGATCTGATCAGCCAGATTCACTGCGTTAAGCAGGATGTCCCACTGTTTGATTATGGCGCCCATCTACGCAGCTATTGGCAACAACTGCTGGAAAGCAATCAGCCTTTTCCCATGTCTGCGCTTAAGTTGTATAAAAGCATCGAAGCCGGTTTACCAGCCTTCCAGGCTACTATCAAGGAACCTGTGCTGTGTCATCACGATTTGATTCCGGCAAATATTATTGAGCAGGGCGAGGGCCAGCTGGTTGTGCTTGACTGGGAATACGCCGGCGGTGGTTCAGCATTGGTCGATGCTATGGGCGTGGCCCGTTATTGGCAAAACCCCGAGCTAACGGCCAGAATTACTGACGCCGACGCCGATGAAGCGACGCTTCAACTGGCTCGGGATCTCGTCGATTTTTATGAAATGGCGTGGTCTATCTTGAGATAGAAATTAAACGCTATTCGCCGGCGTGATAGCAAGGTGAAGGTAGGGTGTTTTTGGCACCGTTGGTTAGAGAGATCATCGTAACTATCTGCCTAAGCCAACCTCGAAGCGCGTGCTCGCTCGCACCGTAAACTAAACGACGGCAGCAACTACAAGGATGTAGTGTGCACTATTCTCTGATCACTTTTTCCTTAGTGGCCTACTCATCGGCGTGGTGGCCGGTTTTACCCGGCTTGCCTTATGGGGTCTCGGCAGTGATTGCCAGCTGTCTTACTACCTTCTTTATTGACAGGAAATACCGTCAAACTGGATATAGCCTGATGGCCGTTTCCAGCGGTATTTTATGGGCAACGCTCTGGGGGCACTCGCTTCTATCCAATGTATTGCCCCTGGCTCAGGATAAAAATGATTACGAGGTGACGGGTATCGTTGGTGGTATTCCGGAGCGTAATGAGCGGGCTACACGTTTTATTCTGGACATCGAATCGATACGTCTTCCGCAGGTCAATTCGGCATCCAGCGCTGAGTTGAATGACGAAGATCAGACGGGTGTTGACCGCGACGAAAAGGATATTCCCCACCTTAATGTCCCGAGCTTAAAGCGTCTCCAGCTTAACTGGTATGGCCCGGTAGATTTAGAGGCAGGACAACGCTGGCGATTTACTGTGCGTTTGCGCAGCCCCGGGGGTTTTGCTAATCCCGGTGGCTTTGATTATCGCTTGTGGCTGTTGCGTGAAGGTATTTCCGCAACAGGCTACGTGCGCAATCCTGCTCAGGCTCAGCTTATTGAAGTCACTCGACGCTACCCAATAGATCGGTTTCGCAGGTCTATTCGAAATATGATTCTCAATATCGAGTCCGACGAGAGCGATACGAGTCTGTCGAATACCGCGAAGCATCTGTTAGTCGCCTTAACTATTGGTGATAAGAAAGGCCTGTCTGGGCAGGTTTGGCAGAAATTTCGAGTCACCGGAACCATACATTTACTGGTGATCTCAGGACTACATATTGGCATGGCAGCCGCAGTGGGGATGTTTATTGGCTCTTTGCTAGGGCGGTGCCTTGCCCTTGCTGGATTTAATTGCACCCGTATTCAGGTAGGCGCCGTAATTGCTCTGGCCTTTGCGGCGGTCTACGCGCTGCTGGCCGGTTTTTCGTTGCCTACGCAACGGGCTCTGATCATGCTCTTTGTGTTTCTGGCGGCGATACTCTGGAAGCGTAGCCTGCGTCCCTGGCCCGCGTTTATCTGGGCTATTACGATACAGGCTTTGGTCGATCCTTTGGCAGCGTTATCGGCGGGGTTTTGTCTGTCTTATGGGGCCGTTGCCGTGTTCATCTGGTATTTCTCAAGTCATCCGCGTGTTTCCTGGGCCGCTCGTTTGAACGCTCATTGGCGACCTG
>JAHRWI010000212.1 GCA_019090225.1 Porticoccaceae bacterium | reverse complement strand
CCGAGATCTACACTTATGCGATCGTCGGCAGCGTCAGATGTGTATAAGAGACAGGGGCGACTGGGTCCCAGGCACTTAGGTGACCTTTAATGCCATCCAAAATACCTTTTAATTGCTTAGCATCTGAAGGCAGATGGGTGGTAGCAAAATCGACCCCGAGGTTGACTTGCCCCGCTTTATATTCAAAACCATCCGGTTCATCCACATAAATATGTGGAATTTCCTGGGCTGGCAAATACACCAGTCCGGTGTTTGGACTGTAGGACATCGGATGCCAGTTATGGCCACCAAAGGGCGATGGCAAGGTCGGTACTGCTTTATCCAAGTAACGGGCATCTGGGGTTTCAACCGGTCGGCCAGTTTCCGGATCAACATAAGTCGCCCAGGTGATCGGGACATAATTTTCGGCAGAAATAAATTCGCCGGTGGCCCTGTCGAGAACATAAAAGAAGCCATTTTTAGGCGCTTGCATTAATACCTTGCGCACCTGACCTGCAATTTTTAAATCGGCCAGCATGATGGGCTGCGTTGCAGTGTAGTCCCAGGTCTCGCCCGGAGTGGTCTGATAATGCCAGACGTATTCGCCGGTATCAGCTTTTAACGCCACGATTGAAGAAAGAAAGAGGTTGTCACCACCACCCGGTGAACGCTCCCGTTGATTCCAGGGGGCACCATTGCCGACACCGATATAAACCAAATCCAACTCGGGGTCATAAACCATAGAATCCCAAACAGTGCCACCACCGCCATAGCGCCACCATTCTCCGTTCCAGGTTTTTTCGGCCATCTCCAGGGCTCCATTTTCCTGACCATTCTCTGGATTACCCGGCACAGTATAAAAACGCCAGACCAACTCACCCGTCTCTGCATCATAGGCACTAACATAGCCACGAACGTCGTATTCGCCGCCACCACTGCCGATCAGGACTTTGCCTTTAACCACCCGGGGCGCTCCAGTAATGGTGTAGGCTTTGGTTTCATCAAACGTTTGTGTCGACCAAACTACCTCACCGCTAGTGGCTTGAAGGGCGACCAGCCTGCCGTCGAGTGTGCCCACATAAATCTTGTCGCCCCAGGCAGCTACACCTCGATTGACCACATCACAACAAGCATCTACGCCCTTTTTCTTAGGAACTTCTGGGTCATATTTCCAGAGTAGTTCGCCTGTGGCGGCATTTAAAGCAAACACCACACTCCAGGCCCCGGTGGTATACATCACACCATCGATAACCAGGGGCGTAGCTTCTATGCCTCGAAAAAGATCCAGTGGATAAGACCAGGCTAAGCCAAGATCAGCGACATTATTGCTATTGATCTGATCCAGCGGGCTAAAGCGCTGTTCAGAATAGGTGCGACCATGGGCAAGCCAGTTACCCGGCTCCGTGTCGGCATTTTCTATCCGCTTGCCGTCTACCCCGCTGTGGCTCACCGTTGAAGCTGGAATACTGGTGGCAGGAAGCTCATTGCCCGTAGTCTCTGGTGGAGAAGCAGGTTTGCTACAGGCTGTTATTGCTAACGAACAAACTAGAGCGACCGATATTATGCTGAATTTATTAGTTATTTTTCTCATATTTTAAATGTTCCACCCTAAAAGTTAGCGAAATATAACACGGCTCGCAGAACGCGATTAACTGCGCTCTCATACTGGACTCATGTGATCGACTATTTTGTCCGCTATAAACAGTACTATTTTTTTCGGTATAAATTTAAATTTTTATAATTATCAATGAGGTGTAAGCATGATCGCCTTAGCTATAACTAAAGGAATCCCCAGGTGAGTAACTATAAAAGCGCAATCGCCAACGCTGCTGCCGATGACAACACCAATAAATGGTGAACGGAAACGCCGGGGGTTGAAGGTTAGGCGCGAACTCCTCGTCCAGGTAACCCCAATAAATACCTGGTGATTTCGATAGCCGGGCACGTGAACGAAGATCGTAATTTCCTGCCCCTTCTCGACCCAGGCAATTGAACGCACCATGGGCAGCCTGAGCGATGCCGAGAGGGAAGTGCTGAGCGAAAACGCCCAGCGCTTATTTGGATTCGCTACGCTGACTTAGCGGCAATTTTCTCCGCAACGATGGCTTCAGCAATCGCTGCACCTTCCCGAGTGGCAGCATTAGGGTCAGTGGCCAAATTAGTCGTATCAACCAGGTGGTCAGCCTGAATTAACCACTGAGTTTCGCCATCGCTCATGATCGCTTTTGCTCCATCGCCATCGGGGCTTAAATCCAGCAACTCCATGCCATCGTAGAGGGTGATATTCATATTCACCACGCAGTGATGCTTGAGGACTTTCTCAAACAGGGAGGCGGTGATAACAAATGGCTCGTAGCTTTCTGCATAGGGTCGCAGCACATTGATAACGCCGTGGGGTTTGAGCAAGGCGATAGCTTTATCATCCAGTCCAAACATTTCATCACTGTCTTTCGACTCGTGACCGACGATAAGACTGCTGAGACTATAGCCACTGGCAACAGTCCCGACGATCAGTGCCGCCGGCCCGCCACCCACTATGAGTAGCGGGGTATCGATGGTTACAAGTGCTTTATTTTCGGACATCTTACTTATCGACTCTTTGTTTATCGACAAAGCGCTAGAAAACAGCGATCGGGTTAACCGGGCTACCAGTCACACCCTGAAAGCGAATAGGTGCCATAGAAAACTGGAATTCCCAGCGGCCTAAGCGCTCACACGTAGTAGCGAGTTCCTCCAAATTACAATTATCGATTAGCCACAGGCCCATAGCGACGATACCGACCATATGAATTGGCATACTCACGGTTTTATAGCCTGCGGGGGTAACATCCTGAGCAACGTCAGAGCCGATCATGGCAACGCCGCGTTCTTGTAACCAGGGCAGACAGGCGGCCTGATAACCGGATCGAGGTTTGTTGGCGTTATAAGATTTTTTCTCGGCCAGTCTCGACCAGCCCTCGCCGGTACGCACCAACAGTACGTCGCCGGGTTCCACGGTAATACCTGCGGCTTTTTCGGCAGCTTCCAGATCTTCTGGATAAACGTGATCCGCCGCATCCAGCACATTGACACCACGCAGGCGTGGAATATCGAGCAGCACACCGCGAGTCGTTACGCCTTCCTGAACCGCCAGCACATCATGCACCAGAGCACCCTGGCGATCAGAGACCTGGGACGACGACACGCCGTTATACATTTTGCCATCCCAAAATAGATGGGCCAGAGAATCAAGATGAGTCACATCAAGGCCATGAAAGACCATGCCGATATATTCCTGGGCGGCACCCGCACGACCCGCACCAAACAAGCCCTTGCGTCCTTCCGAATCCAGGCCCAGCCCGGTGGATAGCATGTATCGCTGGGATTCCACTGTAGCCCCGGGTTGCAGACCGGTTCTAATATCCCAGCTGCAAGATACCGAAAGGCCTTCTTGAATAAGCTTTGCAGACGATATTTTCTTCGCCGCCGTCAGGTGGTTCATGGTGCCTAAGCGATCATCATCGCCCCAGCGGCCCCAGTTTGATAACTCGTCAAACCAGCTTAATACAACTTCTTCGCTCGGAGGTGTTGGCATTTTCATTCTCTCTTATTTATTTGGATTAATTTAACCTTATTTGCCACTACGTAAATCTGAACAGCAAAATTGAATGACCCTTGCTCTGTTAAATAACGGTGGATGTCTTTTACGCACAAGTTCAATTACGCACAAATTCAATAATCGGCCCTAGCGGGTGTACCTATTGATACGGGTTCAAGGCACAAAGCTATTGTTAATGGCCCTAAGCATAGGCAGATGCTCGGAGTCTGTAAATATTTTTGTGTTGCTTGACTTAACTAATCCTGTATCGTTTCCCTTTATCGTTACCCTACACTGCTCAAACAAAAATAAGTCTATCGCCCACTTAGCTCTACCCGTAGGGCAGCATTACAGTTTATTCAGAGAAGACGCCTCAGCCAAAAGGAATAAAAATGAACTTCAGCGACAAAGCAGTTATTACCGGGGTCGGAGAAACACCCTATACCCGTGGTCATGTTAATAAATCCTCGGTTCAGTTAATGCTGGAGGCGATCCGCAATGCAGCCGCCGATGCTGGCCTCAGGCCCGACGAACTGGATGGCATTATTCCGCCCTCTGGCATTTTTTCTGAAGAGCTAGCTGCCAACCTGGGTATCGCCGATATGCGCTACTCGGTGACCATCCTGACCGGTGGAGCCAGTGCGGTAACAGGCATACAGGATGCCGCCACCGCCGTGGCCAGCGGACTGGCCAACCACGTTTGCGTGGTCGGTGGCTGGAAGGGCTACTCAGCCCTGCGCCCAAAACCGGGGCCAAAACGCAAAACCCCAGCCGAACCTGGTGCAGTACCGAAGGCGCTGTCCAAAACCGCTATGACGCTGTCGACCCGAGATTTCTATGCACCCTACGGGGTGACACTGCCCGTGCAGCTTTATGGTTGGCTCGCCACCCGGCATCGACAGCTTTATGGCACCAGCCCAGAAGATACCGGCGCTATCGCCATAGCCGCCCGTAAACATGCACAGTTAAATGAAAAAGCTCTGATGAAAGATCAGGAGCTGACTATGGAGCAATACCTCAATGCCCGATGGATCTCCGAGCCATTCCGCCTCTATGATTGTTGCCTCGAAACCGACGGAGCCTGTGCCATTATCGTATCCAACCCTGAACGCGCCAAAGGCCTGGCCAAGAAACCCATCTATATTGCCGGTGCCGCTGAAGGCCATCCCTACCCCGCCGATGATATCGCCGCCCGACCCGATCCCTTCCAGATCGGCCTGTCCTATGCCGCTCAAAAAGCCTTTGATATGGCCGGGGTCAAAGTCCATGACATGGATTTTATGCAGATATACGACTGCTTCACCTACGTCGTTATGCTACAAATGGAAGCCATGGGAGTCTTCGAGCGCGGCGGTATTGCCGACTATGTTAAAGGCGGCACAATCGAACTCGGTGGTGCCTGCCCCATCAACACCCACGGCGGTCTGCTCAGCGAAGCTCATGTGGCTGGTGCCAACCATATCGTCGAAGCTACTCGGCAACTACGTGGCGAATGCGGGGAACGGCAGGTAAAAGACGCTAAACTTGGTCTGGTAACCGGCTGGGGTGACCTGGGTGATGGCAGTATTGCGGTTCTTCATAATTAGAAATCAATTCACCGGTTAAACTCATACAAGGTGACTAGTCCATCCGCCTTGGCTCTTTCTATCGACGCCATACACTCGATACTTAAACACCACCACGCAAGTCCAGAGATGTAAGATTAAACTCTTAACCCTGAAAGTAATAGAAAAGGCAGCTAGAAACGTGACGAAAATAAAAACCCAGCCGCAACCCAGTATTAACGTTGATAAAAATCAGGTGTTGGCAGACTTTAAAGATCGCCTGAAATGTACGCTGGATGAAGGTCGCCCGGCACCCATCGCCAAACACCACGCCAGAGGATACCGCAGCGCCCGAGAAAATCTTGAGGATCTTTGTGATACCGATTCTTTTCTGGAATACGGTCAACTTGCGGTTGCCGCGCAACGTAAGCGCAGGGAGTTTG
>JAHRWI010000211.1 GCA_019090225.1 Porticoccaceae bacterium | reverse complement strand
TACACGAGCCTTATCGTCGGCAGCGTCAGATGTGTATAAGAGACAGCTATTATCTTTTTTGTAATGAATAGCGCGTTGAACTTATAGGTGTTATTAGCTGCTGGCCTATCCAGGTCAGCAGCTAATCGTAGTAAATTACTCTTTGCTATCGTCGCCACTTCCGGTAAGGCTTGGCACAACAAGTTTGGCTTCAACAGCATCGCTCGCTGACTCGACGGCTCCAGACACTGCTTCGGTGACGTCCTCGACAGCTTCACCCGTGATCTCGCTGGCTTCTTCGGCGACTTCGGCCGCTTTCTCTGCGACGGCTATCGTGGTTTCTGTAGCTTTATCGACAACATCGGTGGTGGTGTCCAGGACGGTGCCTCTGATTTCTTCGGCAGCGCCAACGTCTTGTGCGCCAGCGGCATCCATTTCACTACTTGTTGTATCGTCATTGTTACCACAAGCCGTGAGGCTGAGCGCAATGGCTAGAATGACAGCGGAGGAGCAAGGTGAGGTTTTTATTAGCGACATAGTGATTCCTATATGAGTTCTTACGTGAGTCTCTCATTTAAAGGTGTAGAGACTAGTCCGTCAACCTTTTAACATTAGTCGCTTTAACACCCGTCGCCACCTCAGGTTGTCGTATTCAGCGCGGCCCGGCTTTTGGTAGTATTGCCGCTCTCATCAAGGCCCGCCTATGACTATTAGAGTAAGTCACGAAAATTATCCAGAAACCGTTTTGGCGGATCTGGGAAAAGGCGGTTTCGCGGTATTTCGTTGTAATTTGACGCAGTGGTATCTGCCCGGTAAGCCTTTGTTGGAATTATTGGTTGTAGCATTAGCTGATTATTCGGATCACCCAGCGGATCAGGGAGCCGACCAGCGAGCGTTGAAGTTGGTGGTCACCCAGCACTCCAGTGCGGCCGAGCAGGCTTTGGCGGGTTTGGATATAACTGGGGGTGGATTAAGCGTAGACGTACTATCTAGTCTTGCCGCCGCCTGGGAGGTACCGGTGATTGACCTGGCTGGGCCGCTTGTTTTGGAGCCAGTGGCTATCCCGAAACCGTGGGGACAGGAAATCTGGTACACGGGTATGGAGCAAAGGGGCCTGTCTCTGGTCACTGACGGTCGCCACTCAATACCTCTGGCCTGGTTGATAGCTGTCTTCCCCGCCTTTCTGATGGGTGCGATAAGTAAGGAGAAGTCGGGTTTAAACGGGGAGATGGTCGAGCCTAATCTCTTGAAGATTCTCGATCCATTGCCAGAGCCTGTGTATGGCGATCTTTATTTTGAGCTGCACGAAGAAAAACGCGAAGTCTACGTGGTCACTCATATTGATAAGCAGGTCTGGCCTGAAGGTGTGGGGGCTATTCGCTATGGGTTTTCTACGGTGGCCCGTGGCCGTTATCGGAGTGAATCGGCCTTCCGGTCAGCCTACCTTGAAGCCGTGTCAGCTTATCGAGAGCTGCGTAAGCAGATAGATGCTGATATTGACAAAATGCGCACACGTGATGGTCTTGGTCTCAACGAGGCCGTATCGGCGGAGCAAGCGAAAATTTGGCAACGTGAATTACCACCCGAATTGATAGCAGAAGAAGTCTCGCTTCGTGATGAAATGGATGGATTCACTGAGCTAAGATCATTGTCTTTGGGCGATGTGGTTAAAGTGCCTTTGTTAACGCCGCATGCCTTGCAGCACGGGGTTCGGACTGTGGAGTTTCAGACACCGGTTTATGAACGGAAAATTCTTTCTTTTGCTCAAAAGGTCTTAACTCAGAATAACTGGGATACTGCCGAGGCGATGGAACTGATGCCAATGGAGTCAGAACAGGATCTTAACCCCGGACAAGCCCCGGAACCCGCGTTAAATAATCCACTTGTAGAATTTGAAGACAGCGCCGAGGTGAGATGCGAGCAGGTAGTGGTCTTTGAGGATTTTCAAGTACAGCGTATTACCCTACAACCTGGAGCGGAATGGCTGCTGCCGGGCAACGGAGCTTACTCATTAGTGATGACCATACAGGGTGTGTTGAGCCTTTCTGGGCAACAAGTCCGACATGAGCAGGCGGTTTTTGTGCCGGTCTCATGTGGAGATATCAATTTACAGAATTTAGCCGCTGGACCGTGCGTAGCGTTGATTTCTCAACCCTGTAGCGAAAATAGTTAAGCCTATAAAGCAATCTCGGTGATTCAAAGTGTGATGTTGGTTGCCGAGGGCAGGGTGGTGTGGCAAAATCGGCACCCTTTTTTGGCACCACTCAAGTGCAGTAGCTGCTGGGTTAGGGTGCGGGGTAAAAAAGGTTTACATGCGAAAGTGGCGGAACTGGTAGACGCGCTGGATTTAGGTTCCAGTGGGGTAACCCATGAGAGTTCGAGTCTCTCCTTTCGCACCACCTTTTTTGGATTAACATAGCAAGTTTCAATCAGTAAATTTCTAGATGTTCTTTGAAACTAAGCCATTTAACGAAAATTCACGTAAACATAGTGAGGAAGATTCATGCAGGTTTCTATCGAGAAAACCTCTGGACTGGAAAGACGTTTAACCGTAGGGGTCGCTGCGGCGGAAGTGGATGACAAAGTCGTCGCCAAATTGCAGGAGTCAGCCAAAACTATCAGCCTGTCGGGTTTTCGACCGGGCAAGGTGCCGTTCAAAGTGGTGCGTCAACGCTTTGGTGCCGGTGTTCGTCAAGAGGTTGTCGGCGAAGTGATAAATCGCACATTTTATGATGCCATTACTCAGGAAGAACTTCGTCCAGCGGGGCAGCCCGACATAGAGCCGGTCAAAGATGAGGTCGGGCAGGATCTAGAATACACCGCCACTTTTGAAGTCTACCCAGAAATTGAGCTTAAGGATTTCTCCGGTATCAGTATTTCTCGGCCTGTTGCCGAGATCAGTGATGCTGATGTCGATAAAGTCGTCGCTAATATTCGTCAACAAAAAGCAACCTGGGAAGTGGTCGAGAGGGCTGCTGCAGACAAGGACAGCGTTAATGTCGACTATGTTGGCAACAAAGACGGCGAGGCGTTTGAAGGAGGCCAGGCAGAAGAGTCAGATTTGGTGCTGGGCTCAGGTCGAATGGTGCCTGGTTTTGAGGATGCCATTATAGGAATGTCGGCAGGTGAAGAAAAAACCGTGCCGTTGACGTTTCCTGAAGATTACCAGTCAGAAGACTTAAAGGGCGCTGCGGTCGAGTTTAAGATTAAAGTCAATACGGTCAACGAACAACAGCTCCCGGAGTTAAACGACGAGCTGTTTGCGCAGTTCGGTGTCACCGAAGGCGGCGAAGAAAAATTCCGTGAAGATGTGCGAAACAATATGGGCCGTGAGCTGACCGCAGCGACCAGCGCTAAAACCAAGAGCCGATTGTTCAAAGCCCTGGCAAATTTGCACGAAGTTGAGATACCTAAAACCTTACTGGCTAATGAGATTACTGGGCTTAAGCAGCAAATGCTGGGGCAATTCGGGGGAGGTCAACAGTTCGATGCTTCCATGTTCCCGGATGAGTTGTTTTCTGGTGAGGCCGAAAAAAGAGTCACCCTGGGTCTTTTGGTTGCAGAGATAAGCAAAGCTGCTGAGCTGGAAGTCGATGCCGATAAGGTGCGCGCCCGCATCGAAGAAATGGCCTCGACTTACGAGCAGCCAGAACAGGTACTACAATATTATTACAGTAATGAGCAGGCCCTCAATAGCGTGCAATCGGCAATATTAGAAGATCAGGTGGTTGATCATCTGATGGTGTCGGTACAGGTGAATGACGAGGCCTTGAGTTATGAAGACGCCTTGAAACCTGAGCCTCAAGAAGAGCCTGAGGCGGATGCTGAAGACGCCTAACTGGGGTTTAGTGGCTTGGGCAAATAGTGATGAATATCAGTTTGCTTGCCTTATTGGGCGGCAAAGTTACAATTGTGAAGTTTTCCGACCTAGAGATGCCTTATGGCTTATGATGATCTGAATAGTGCTTTTGACGTAAGAGCGGCGGGTGGTTTGGTGCCCATGGTGGTCGAGCAGACCGCCCGGGGCGAGCGATCTTACGATATATATTCTCGCTTGCTTAAAGAGCGGGTGATATTTGTTGTCGGTGCCATTGAAGACTATATGGCAAATCTGATTGTTGCCCAATTGTTGTTTCTTGAGTCAGAAAACCCTGATAAAGACATTCATTTATATATTAATTCACCCGGCGGTTCGGTCACGGCGGGTCTGTCAATTTATGACACTATGCAGTTCATCAAACCGGATGTGAGTACCATGTGCATCGGTCAGGCAGCCAGCATGGGTGCCTTTTTATTGGCGGCAGGCAGTGCCGGAAAACGTTTCGTTTTGCCTAATTCTCGTTGCATGATTCATCAACCCAGCGGTGGTGCTCAAGGGCAGGCTTCAGATATTCATATCCAGGCTCAGGAAATCCTTAAAATTCGAGAACGGCTCAACGAAAGACTAGCTTTTCACACCGGCCAAAGTGCCGAAAAAATTGCTCTGGATACCGAGCGCGACAACTTTTTGAGTGCAGAAGAGTCTAAGACCTACGGTTTGGTGGATGAAGTATTGGACAAGCGGGAATAGACGGTATAGGATTTTTTGCAGCATTTGAGACGAATACGTATATAACTTAGTAGAAAAGCACAGCTTTATGTGCGCGAGGATGGTGGTGTGAGCAAAGAAAGCGATGATGATAAAGAGAAGCTCCTGTACTGCTCTTTTTGTGGCAAGAGTCAGCATGAAGTGCGCAAGCTCATTGCAGGGCCATCTGTCTTTATCTGTGATGAATGTGTAGACCTGTGTAACGACATCATTTCAGAGGAAATGCAAGAGTCTGAAAAGTCTGATGACGTGGCTGAGAAGCTGCCTGCGCCAACCGAGATTAAAGCAATCCTCGATCAGTATGTGATTGATCAGCAGGGAGCAAAAAAAATACTCTCTGTGGCGGTATACAATCACTACAAAAGACTGCAGGTTAGCGCCAAAGCCGTTCGCAGTGATGTAGAGCTTGGTAAAAGTAATATCCTCCTGGTCGGACCGACCGGCAGCGGGAAAACCTTGCTGGCGGAAACTCTGGCGCGCTTGCTCAACGTGCCGTTCACTATCGCCGACGCCACCACGTTGACTGAAGCCGGTTATGTGGGTGAAGATGTAGAAAATATCATCCAGAAATTGCTTCAAAAATGTGACTACGATGTCGAGAAGGCCCAGCGAGGCATCGTCTATATTGACGAAATCGACAAAATATCGCGCAAATCCGATAACCCCTCCATTACCCGTGACGTTTCAGGTGAAGGTGTTCAGCAGGCGCTGCTCAAGCTTATAGAGGGTACTGTGGCTTCCGTGCCGCCTCAGGGCGGCCGTAAACACCCGCAGCAAGAGTTTTTGCAGGTTGATACGGCAAATATGCTATTCATTTGTGGCGGTGCCTTTTCGGGCCTCGAAAAAATCATTCAGGATCGCTCGGAGAAGGGCGGTATTGGCTTTGGTGCCAGCGTGCAGAGCAAAGCTGAACAGCTAAATATTGGCGAGACGCTGAAGAACCTGGAGCCTGAAGATCTGATTCGCTTTGGTTTGATACCCGAGTTTGTCGGTCGCCTGCCCGTTATTGCGACACTGGACGAGCTCGATAAAGACGCGCTGGTGAATATACTCACAGAGCCTAAAAACTCTCTGGTCAAGCAATACGCCATGCTCTTTGAGATGGAAGATGTTGAACTGGATATTCGTCGCGATGCACTAGAGGCGATCGCTGGCAAGGCTCTGGAGAGAAAAACCGGTGCGCGTGGGCTACGTTCCATTATCGAAAATGTATTGTTAGACACAATGTATGATATTCCAGGACAAAAGGACGTTCATAAAGTCGTTGTCGATAGTGCAGCGATTAATGGCGACTCCGAGCCTTTATTGGTTTACAAAAACTCTGAACCGGTTTCGGAACCGGCTAAGACCGCGAGTGACGAAGCTTAGAAGTAAGGACCTTTTAAAGGTTCTTATTTGCATTTAGAGCTTGTAATCTCGTCCGTAGCCCACATGTTGAGTAACTGAATCAACGACTACTCTAGAGCACATGCTAGCAGCGAGGCTTACGATGACTCAGGAAACATCTCAAGATACACCCCAGGAAACATCTAACCAGCAATTACCCCTGTTGCCGTTGAGAGACGTGGTTGTTTTTCCGCAAATGGTCGTGCCTCTGTTTGTAGGGCGAGAGCGGTCAATCCTCGCTCTTGATGCTGTTATGGCTCGACAAAAACAGGTTATTTTAGTTGCCCAAAAGGATTCCGCCTGCGATGACCCGCAGGCCGAGGATTTATACAGCGTCGGAACCTTGGCCACCGTCCTGCAAATGCTTAAGCTTCCCGATGGTACGGTAAAAGTGTTGGTGGAGGGAGCTGAACGAATCAACATAGAGTGTGTAGCCGAGGAAGACGGCTTTTTCGTCGCCGATTACGAGCTTATTCCAGGTGAAGAAGTCGCTCCTGGGGAAGCGCAGGGTCTGGTTCGAGCACTGAATACACGCTTTGAACAATACGTGGCGACCAGTAAAAAGGTACCGTCGGAGGTTATAACGACGGTAGCCGGTATTGAGCTGCCAGGTATACAGGCCGATACGATCGCTACGCACATGATCCTTAGCCCGGAACAGAAGCAGGAAGTGCTTGAAACGACCGATGAAAAAGACAGAGTCGAAAAGCTGCTGCTGTTTATGGAGAGCGAGCTTGACGTAGCTGGTGTTGAGAAAAAAATTCGTGGCCGTGTCAAAAAGCAAATGGAGAAAAGCCAGCGTGAGTATTATCTCAATGAGCAGATGAAGGCGATCCAGAAAGAACTTGGGGATATGGATGATGTTCCCAATGACATGGATCAGCTGGAAGAAAAACTATCTAAGGCAGGTATGCCTAAACTGGCTTTGGATAAGGCCACTGCCGAGTTAAACAAATTAAAAATGATGTCGCCGATGTCTGCTGAGGCTTCGGTACTGCGCGGTTATCTGGACTGGATGGCCAGTGTGCCCTGGAAAAAACGCTCAAAAGTCCGGCATGATCTGGATAGAGCCGAGCGTATTCTCGATGAAGATCACTACGGTCTCGATGAGGTTAAGGAACGTATCCTCGAATTCCTGGCAGTTCAAAAACGGGTGAAGAAGTTGAAAGGGCCTGTGCTGTGTCTGGTAGGCCCCCCGGGTGTAGGTAAGACCTCCCTGGGTGAGTCCATTGCCCGAGCGACTGGGCGTAAATTTATTCGTATGTCACTAGGTGGGGTTCGTGATGAGGCCGAAATTCGCGGTCATAGACGTACCTATATCGGTTCGCTGCCAGGTAAATTGATCCAGAAAATCTCTAAAGTAGGTGTTAAAAACCCACTGTTTCTACTTGATGAAATTGACAAAATGGGCATGGATCATCGTGGTGATCCGGCATCAGCCTTACTTGAAGTCCTCGATCCAGAACAAAATAACACCTTCAATGATCATTATCTTGAAGTTGATTATGACCTATCTGAGGTGATGTTTATCTGCACCTCAAACTCGATGAATATTCCCGGGCCTCTACTAGACCGTATGGAAGTCATCCGGATTCCTGGATATACCGAAGACGAGAAAGTTAATATTGCAGAAAAATATTTACTGCCCAAGCAATTGAACGCCAATGGCTTAAAAGACAAAGAACTTGAAATAAGTGAGTCGGCTATACAGGACATGGTTAGATATTATACCCGTGAGGCAGGTGTACGTGGTTTAGAGCGGGAAATTGCCAAGATTTGTCGAAAAGTGGTGACCAAGCATGTGCAAATGGACAGTGATGCGTCAGCGTCGGTCGATGGGCCCGACCTGGAAGAGATGTTGGGTGTCTATAAATTCGATTTCGGTCGTGCTGAGGATCAAAATCAGATTGGTCAGGTGACCGGCCTTGCATGGACCTCTGTTGGCGGTGAACTACTGACCATTGAAGCCTCGGCTGTTCCCGGTAAGGGAAATATTATCAAAACTGGCTCCCTCGGTGATGTGATGCAGGAGTCAATTCAGGCTGCGTTGACAGTCGTGCGTAGCCGGGCGCAGACATTGGGGATAAAGCGAGATTTCCATCAGAAGTTTGACTTGCACATTCATGTGCCGGAAGGTGCTACGCCAAAAGATGGGCCTAGCGCCGGTGCTGCTATGTGTGTTGCATTGATCTCTGTTCTAACCGAGATACCAGTGCGAGCTGAGGTGGCGATGACGGGAGAAATTACTTTACGAGGGGAGGTGCTAAAAATAGGTGGCTTAAAAGAAAAGTTACTTGCAGCCCATCGCGGAGGTATCAAAAAAGTAATTATTCCTAAAGGTAATGAGCGGGATTTAAAAGAAATTCCGGATAATATAAAAGCCGATCTCGAGATATTTCCTGTTATGTGGGTTGATGAAGTCCTGGAAATCGCTTTGCAGGACATGCCCAATGCTTTGTCCGATGAGGATTATTTGAGTTCGTCTGGCACCGGTGTAGAAGACAAGTCTGGAGGCGATTCAAATTCTCGACCAAGTACCCACTGATATTGAATTGCTTACTTGACCACAGATTGACATATTGGTATAAATCATCGGGTTGACAGGGAGTAGTGATAATGTCTCCCGGTGGAGTTTGCAACGGAAAACCATTGCCACTACCTGAATGCCGCGGTCATCATCAATGACTGTAACCGTCGATAATCGACATAAAAAAAGGGGTTAAATATGAATAAAACTGAACTAATAGATTCGATTGCTGAAGCTGCAGACATTTCTAAATCGTCCGCTGGTAGATCGTTGGATGCGGCGATTGAGGCAATCACTGGCTCATTGCAAAAGGGTGACCCTGTATCCTTGGTGGGTTTTGGTACCTTCGCTGTCAAGCATCGACCCGCCAGAAAAGGTCGGAACCCACGCACAGGCGAGGAAATAGATATCTCTGCGGCCAATGTGCCTGGTTTTAAGGCGGGCAAGGCATTGAAAGAGGCGGTCAACTAGCCCCGGTACTCTAAAAATTTTATATCCCACAAAGGCGCATAATAATGCGCCTTTGTTATTTTAAAAAGCAGGTTTAGTAAAAAGATAGGTAAGGATAAATAATGCTTCAGGATTTTCGTGACAACTTGAAAGGCACCGCAGTGTTTATCGTAGTGCTTATCTCAATACCCTTTGCTCTGGTTGGTATAGACCAGATTTTTCAGGGCGGAGGTTCAGCTCAGGCGGAACTCAATGTCAATGGTGAGGATATATCTAAGCTCGAAGTTGACCGAGCGCTTGCATTACACAAACAACGCTTACTCGGACAGTATGAGGGCCTTGATCCAGCTCTGCTTGACGATGAGTTATTACGAAAACCCGTACAAGACCGCCTGGTGAGAGAAAAAGTTATATCTCAGCGGGCAGTAGAAGGCGGTATGGGTGTTGGCAAAACCGTATTTGCCGAGTTGCTTAAAAATTCGCCAGCCTTCCAGGTTGATGGACGCTTCGATCGCGGTACGTATGATTTTATTCTTAATCAGATGGGCCATACACAAAAGACTTATTTCGCGGCACTTTCAGAGAGTATGCTGGTTTCCCAGATGTCATCTGGGCTGGCTGGCACCGGTATGGTTACCGCCGAAGACCTTAAGTTAACAGCGGAGTTGATAGAGCAAAAAAGGGATTATTATTATTTAACGGTCCCGATAAGCGAGTTGCGTAAAACCGTAACGATAGAAGAGGCTCAGATAGCAGAATATTATCAGGATAACGAGCAGACCTTTAAAACTGAAGAGCAGGTGATTATCGATTATCTGGAGTTAGAGGTTGATGATCTGCTAGCAAGTGTCACGGTAGATGAGACTTTGATTCGAGAGCAATTCGATCTGGAACTCAACGCGCAGATTGATTTAACACGTAGCCGTATAGAGCATATTTTGTTTGCAAATGAAGACACCTTTATTAACGGCCAACGAATAACTGAGGTTCAGGGGAAATTAGCTGAAGGTGCGTTATTTGACGATTTAGCGCGTCAATATAGTGATGATATGGGCAGTGCAGAACAGGGAGGTGACCTCGGTTTTGTCGATCTAGCCGCTTTTCCAGAGGCTTTTACAGAGGCAGTGATGAACCTTGAGGTCGGGCAAATATCTGCCCCGTTACTAACTAACAGTGGCACACATTTAATTCGCCTGACGGAACAGGAGACTCCCGAGCCACTAGTTTACGAGCAAGAAAAAGAACGCATTCATACTCAGTTCGCGCGTCAGTCAGCTGAGCAATTATTACCTGAAAAAATTGATCAGCTTCGCGAGTTGGCTTATAACGCCGAGTCCTTGTCGGAAGTCGGAGATGATATGGATATCGAACTTAAAACATCCGAGCCTTTTCCCCGCAGAGGAGGTTCCGGCGTAGGGGCTTTCCCCAGTGTAGTTAATGCAGCTTTTGAACCAGATGTACTTAAAGAAGGCCACGCTAGTGATGTGATCGAATTAAGCCCGACCAGGATAGTGATTATAAAGTTGCGCGAATTTTTGCCGATTAAAATGCTGACTCTCGATGTGGTGCGCGATGATATTGTAGAAATCTTGACGATGGAGCAAGCGAGCAAACTTGTGGAGAAAAAGGGCAGTGAGATGTTAGCTAAAGTGCTTGATGGAAGTGATATAGAAGCTTTAGCTAAACAGGAAGAGCTTCCATGGCAAGTTAGTATCGATACCAAAGGCTTCGGCGGTATTGTCGATGGGCTTATCCGAGATCGGGCTTTTTCACTTCCAGCCCGCAGCCAGTTACCACTCACTACCGGTTTCGTGTCTGATACAGGGGATTATATCGTCCTGTCCTTAACCAAGGTTGCATCGGGTGAGCTGGATAAATTTAATCCAGAGCAAATCAGTAACCTATCGAGTTCTATTAGGGCAAATTTGGCCCAGCGAGAATTTAAGGCCTATGAAAATAGCCTGTTAGCCGACGCCGAGATAGAAGGGTTGTATTAAGTCTTAGTGTTGATCAATGCGAACTGCCCGTTGGAAGTAGCAAGACTTCTATTTTAAGGGTGTCGCATTATTTTATAATTAGCTTTTGTCCAGGTTGAAGCACTTTTGATCTGGACCATGGGTTCCATTTAAGTAAATTATT
>JAHRWI010000210.1 GCA_019090225.1 Porticoccaceae bacterium | reverse complement strand
GGTAAAGTCCCCGGAGGTGCCGCCGTCGACGTGGCCTTGAACCGAAAGGTTCAAGGTGGGTATCTCCGTGACGCATCAGGCTTTCCGTCTAGCGGACATGCACAACAACGTCGGCAGAAATTCCCGGGGTGGTATTATCGGTCAAGGACTTTTCGACTAGCCTGCACTCCAGGTTGGGGCATTATAACCTAGAGATAATGACGATTGTGTTTCTGCTTTCAGGACTTTCTGACCAAAGGCTTAGGTCAGGGTTTTTAGCGCGCTGCTTAATTTTCGATCAATGCGCAATAAATCTTTTTTTCCAGCGTCACTCGCCGAAGCTTTGGATTCGGCTTTGAGTAAGTCGTAGGCCAGGTTCAGAGCAACCATGACTGCGGTGCGTTCGAGGCCGATAACATTGCCAGATTTACGAACGTCGCGCATACGCTCGTCTAATGCCTGGGCGGATTGCAGCAAACCGGCTTTCTCTTCAGGGGGACATTGCACCTGGTACTCTTTGTCGAGTATTCGAACCTGTACTGTTTCAGAGTTTGTCAAATGGCTAGCCTTCTGGATTCAGTGCTTTTAAACGAGCGATCATGCTTTCGACTCGATTACGTGCCTGTTCATTTTTTTCGAGCAGTTGGCCTCGTTCCCGTACTAAACCGGATTCGCGATCACGCAAAGCGGCATTTTCCTGCTGCAAGCGACTCGCCAGGTCCACCAGTTGGTCGATTTTTTGTTCCAGGCCATCCATCGAGTCAGTAGTCATAGTCGTCGCAGTGTTTAGTCGTCGTCGCAGTGTTTAGTTGGGTGAACGCGTTTCAGCTTGAACATGTGCTATTTGAGGGTACTATATTGCGCTTGGCGGAGCGGGTCAATAATCTTAATTTTGTTTCGAGAAGTAGACCTATATTTTATTGTTAGTCATAGGTTTTTATGGCTGAGATATTGCTCTTTATAAGTTGTTGGGTGCTGCGGACGCAGGGGTTCAATTAAGAGGATTTACTGTGGTATTAGATTTTGATGAATGCTGCCATGAACTGCTGGTTCATGGCATAGATACTACACCCTCTGACCTGCAGGGAGGCCTTTGCGGGCGTATCTGCGGCGGGCGGGGTTTTGAAGAGCAGGACCTGCTGGCATTTTTTGTTGAGTTACTTGACGTGTCATCGTCGAGTCTAACGGCGATAAAAGACATGCTTAGCAAGATATACCAAAGTACAGTCACTCAGATAGAGGCCGAGCAAGGTCTGGTCAAGCTTTTGCTTCCCGATGATGAGGAGGCTATGTCAGAGCGAATAGAGGCTCTGGCATGCTGGTGTCGGAGCTATCTCTCCGGTCTGGGCTTGTCGGGTTTGTCCGGCGAAACAAACCTTGCCCCGGATGTGGCTGAGGCAATGCGCGATCTCGCCGCCATTGCTCTGGTTGACCCGAACAGTGAGCAAGAAGAAGATGATGAAGCCAGCTTTGTCGAGTTGGTAGAGTTTGTGAGAGTGGCCTCAAGCCTGATCCACGTCGAATTGGCCCATTTGATGTCTGCGCCGACCAAAGCTAAACATTAGAGATTACATAATGATCACCAGCAAAGAATTTACTCGCCGTCGCCGCGACTTGATGTCGATGATGGAAAAAAACAGTATCGCCATTATTACCGCCGCGCCGGAGCGGATGCGCAGTCGGGATACCTATTTTCCCTACCGCCAGGACAGCGATTTCCACTATTTAACGGGCTTCCCAGAGCCTGAAGCGGTGTTAGTGCTGGTGCCAGGGCGAGCGCAGGGACAATTTATATTGTTTTGCCGGGATCGAGATCGTAGCCGTGAAATCTGGGACGGCTATCGTGCTGGACCCGCCGGAGCCTGTGATGATTTTGGTGCCGACGATGCTTTTCCAATTGCTGATATCGACGATATTTTGCCAGGCTTAATCGAAGGTCGAGAGCGAGTTTATTACGCCGTAGGCAAGGACAGGGATTTCGACCAACACCTCATGACCTGGGTCAATGATATCCGAGCACGGGCACGCACGGGAGCAGTACCCCCCGGTGAGTTCGTTGATCTCGACCATCTACTGCACGAAATGCGGTTGTTTAAAAAACCCGCCGAAGTGAAGCTGATGCGTAAAGCGGGCAAGATTTCGGCGGAGGCTCACGTTCGGGCCATGAAGGCCGCGAGTCCCGGTATGTCGGAATATCAATTGCAGGCTGAAATCGAGCATGAATTTTCTCGGGCGGGAGCGAGCTTCCCCGCTTATTCCTCAATTGTCGGTGGTGGTAACAACGGCTGCATCCTGCATTATGTGGAGAATAACAGTATCCTGGGCGATGGTGACCTGGTACTGATTGATGCAGGCTGCGAATATCAGCACTACGCCGCCGATATTACCCGCACCTTTCCGGTCAACGGCGTGTTCACGCCTGAACAAAAAGCCATCTACGAACTGGTGTTGGATGCACAATTGGCCGCGATTGATGCTATTCAGGCGGGCAGTCATTGGGACAAGCCCCATCAAGTAACGGTAGAGATTATTACTGCCGGACTGGTGGAGCTAGGTCTGCTCAAGGGCAAAGTCCCTGAACTGATCGAAAAAGGCGCTTATACCGACTTTTATATGCACCGAGCTGGGCACTGGCTGGGCATCGATGTCCACGACGTCGGTGATTATAAAGTCGATAACCAATGGCGCATGCTCGAACCCGGCATGGTGATGACGGTGGAGCCAGGTATTTATATCGCGCCGGATAACACCAAAGTCGCCAAAAAATGGCGAGGCATAGGTATCCGCATTGAAGATGACGTATTAATTACTCGCAAGGGTATTGAAGTATTAACGGCGGATGTGCCCAAGACTGTTGCTGAAATCGAAGCCTTAATGGCGGCTTAGCAAGAGGCTTAATCATCGGGTTAACGATACCGCCAGGCAGTCAATGACGAGATATATGAGCAAAGATAAAAGACCCGAAGCACCTCTCGAAGCACTATCTGAAGGGCTATCTGAAGAAGCTGATATCGCCATTATTGGTGGCGGGCTAACGGGACTCTGTACGGCGCTGTTTCTGGCCTGGCAACAACCTTTATGGTCGATTCTATTGCTGGAATCCGCCGACACCGCTAATCGTTCAGCGGCTGGCGGCGCGGAGCCGGGTTTTCAGCATCGTCAAATCGCTCTGGCAGAAAGCAGCCGCCGACTTTTTCAGAACATAGGTTTATGGCCAGATATTGAGGGCCAATGTGCCGCCATTACCGAGATCCAGGTCTCTGACCGTGGTCATCCGGG
>JAHRWI010000209.1 GCA_019090225.1 Porticoccaceae bacterium | reverse complement strand
TCCGAAGAAACAACAAGGTTAGTCGGCAGGTAGTCACCGGTAAAATGGCTGAGTTTGTCGTCACTAAAATAGACGCTGACCCGTTCACGGAGTTCGTCCCGTCCCGGCCGTTTAATACTGAAAAAATAATCCCAACGAGATTGGTCAAAAGTATTTGCGATTAAGGGCGTGCCGAGAATGTAGCGCACCTGAGATCGACTAAGACCGGGGCGTAACTGATCGACCATTTCCTGATTGATAATATTGCCCTGAGCAATAGTCAGTTTATGGACGTCGGGATACTTCAGGTAGGAACAGCCAGCCAATAATAGAACCTGGGTGCTTAGCAGGGTAATGGCAAGGCGACGTAACATACGGGGTTCCAGTCTCGTTTAGGAACGGGGATAATACCCCATTACGCGTTTCGCTGAGAAGAGGTGATAGACGGGTGTCTCCCGATAATAAAGAGCTTAAAAAAGTTGGCCTTAAGGTGACTAACCCGCGAATCAAAATCTTACAGATTCTCGAAAATGAGTTACAGCACCATTTTAGCGCCGATGATATCTATAAACAGTTACATGATCGGGGTAAAGACGTTGGTATTGCCACGGTCTATCGCGTCCTGACTCAGTTTGAAACAGCTGGACTGGTGTGCCGACATGTTTTTGATACCGGCCCGGCGCTTTATGAACTGAACCGGGGTGATCATCACGATCATATTGTCTGTGTCGATACTGCCGATGTCGTTGAGTTTCAAAGCGATGAAATTGAAGCGATTCAGCGACGCATAGCGGCCGAAAAAGGCTTTGATCTCATTGGCCACAGCCTGGTTCTCTATGTCAGACCGAAAAAACCAGACTAGTATTCCCGACTAAATTTTATATCTCCCCCAGAGTTTGGGGTGGACTGTGTAGTGAGTTGATTTAAGGTCGTTGTTGATGGTCGTCTTCAAGCCACCAGAATACAAGGCACCAGAATAAGAGGAAAGAAGAGTGGAAGATATTAGTTTGCAGTCACGCATAGATGTTCTGAGTGAGCAGCAGGTGCTTATTCAGGATAGCGCCGTTGCTTTCATCGCTCAGGATGAAGAATTAAAGAAAACTCGAGACAATCGTTTTGTCCAGCCGGGTTTTGATCAACAGACCTGGAAAGAGATGGCTGAGCTGGGTTGGCTGGGTTTTTTGATTCCCGAACAATACGGCGGCATTGGCCTGGGTTTCGATGATCTTCATACGGTTCTGATTCAGCTGGGCAAAGGTCTGGTGCCTGCGCCCTTTGTGGCTACTGCCGTGATTGCCGCGAGCGTGTTGGTGAACGGTGATAACGAGGCTGTCAAAAAGGATCGTTTGCCTGCGTTGGTAGCTGGCGAGTGGAAGCCTGCTCTGGCCTGGCAGGAGGCCCGCGGCAGTATGTGTGTCAAGGCAGAGCAAGTGAAGGTGGTCGATGGCAAACTAAGCGGCAGGAAAATATTTGTACCCGATGCCGGTGGCGCTGATGATTTTATCGTGTCGGCGGCTAGCGCTGAGGGCACTGAATTGTATCTGGTGAATAAAGATGCGGCTGGTTTAAGTATTGATTACGAGCAGCGGGTTGATGGGGGTTTCTACGGCCAGCTGAGTTTTGACCGAGTGGCAGTGGGCGATAAGGTCGCTGGCATCGCGCTGGCTGAACAGGTTCTTGCAGCGGCCCTTGATACAGGCCGTGTTGCTGCCAGTGTTGAATTGCTGGGTGTCATGACCCGTGCTCTTGAAATCACAGTCGACTACACTGCCCAGCGTGTTCAGTTTGATAAGCCCATTGGCAGCTTTCAGGCCCTTCAGCATAAGATGGTTGATCTATTTATTCTGTCAGAAATTTCCCGTTCCGTGGTGCTGCAAACCATTGGTCTGTTCGACAGCCAGACCTCTGCCGAAGGGCGAGCCGCAGCAGCCAGTCAGGTCAAGGCCCGGTGTTCTGATGCTGCACTGCAAATCACCAAAAGCGCTATTCAGCTACACGGCGGCATTGGCTATACGGATGAGGCCAATATTGGCTTGTATCTAAAAAAGGCGATGTACCTGGCTTCCTGGTTGGGCAATGCCTCAGCGCACCGCGCCCGCTATGCCGAATTGACCTTGTGAGGGGCTATAAAATGACAGATGAGCAAGCAGTGAATGAATATAACGTTATGGATGACGATACGTTTCGCACCATGGTGCATGACTTCTACGTAGAGAACTATCCTGACGAGCTGCGTTTTTCGCCGCATCGGATGCACTGGGACGAGATCGGTGACTGGTATCTGATCCTGTCCAAAAAAGGCTGGCTGACCCCAGCCTGGCCAGCCGAATATGGTGGCATGGGACTTGATGCCAATAAGCTGCTGATTTTTATGGATGTCGGTGAATCTTACGGGGTTGGAAGAACGCCAGATATGGGTATTACCATGGTCGGGCCCTTGTTGATTCAGCATGGTTCGCAGGAGCAAAAGGATCATTACCTGCCCAAAATATTGGCTGGTGAATACATCTGGTGTCAGGGCTATTCCGAGCCGGGTTCAGGCTCGGATCTGGCATCTTTGCAAACCTCGGCAGTGCGTGACGGGGATAACTACATCGTCAACGGTCACAAAACCTGGACGACCCTGGCGATGGATGCCAACATGATTTTTATGTTGGTGCGTACCAACAAAGACGGCAAAAAGCAGGAGGGTATAACTTTTTTGCTGATCCCTCTGGACACCCCCGGCATTACCGTGCGGCCGATTATCAATCTGGCCATGCACGACGAATTCGCCGAAGTGTTTTTTGATGACGTTAAAGTCCCCGTCGTCAATGTCGTGGGTGGCGAAAATAACGGTTGGACGATAGCCAAGGCGCTGCTGGGACACGAACGTATATTTATCGGTAGTCCCAAGTTTGCCATCCTCGCGATGTCGCGCCTGAAATCTATGGCGAAATCCGTGAGTCTGTTTGACGACCCACTTTTTGTCGAGCGTTATACACGTCTACAGTTAGATATCGAAGATTTGTTTGCGTCCTATAAGCGCTTTGTTGAAGTGCTTAAGCGCGGTGGCAGTATCGGACCTGAAGTGTCGATGCTAAAAATCTGGAATACTGAAACCCAGCAGCGGGTTACCGAGCTAATGATGGAAGCCGCCAGCGAGAATGGCGGTATTCAGGACGGTATTGAAACAGGTGATGGCCTGGTGCGCCCGGCTGGTGAGGTCATTGCCTCACGACCCACGACTATTTACGGTGGTAGTAACGAGGTGCAACGGAATATTCTGGCAAAAGCCGTGCTGAGGTTGCCGACCTGATAGCCTGTATGAGCTATATTTCACAGTCCGCAGTGACCACGCAATTGCGGATATCTCCGCGACCACGTGGTGTTTAATCAATGCTTAATTCACTTCAAAACAACGACTAAAGAATCAGGTTTCAAGAACCCAGGTCGGGTCTCAAAAACTTAAAGCAGTTATTCAGGTTTCTGCTCTTAGAAAAGCACCGGTGCAGCCAGCAACGGCATGGAGAGCTGCTGAAGCTCTATCACTGTAATTGAAGCAGCAGATAGAATCAGCAAGCCAGCTGTCAACCAGTTATTTCGAGAGCGCAATGCGTGTTTTAGTAACATGGTGAATCCTCTCGTGTTGTGTTTTTCTCGATCGTGTAAGGTCAGGGTTGACCCAGCACGGTCATGATTAGCTCATCGATGATACGGTGAGAATAAATTGGATATAACCATAAGCAACTGCAGTCATCGTAATCGCTACACCCGAGATCGCTATAGATTTGATGTTGGTATTCATATCAAGCTCCTTGGTTTGCTTTTTGATGCTTTTAAAGCTTTATTGCCTCTAATAACATCTACAGCAATTATATAAAATAAATAAGACATTACCAATGATCATGTCTTATGTCGATTATATGCTTGAGTGATAAAGTTTTTGCTGGTAGGCCGTTTGTGTCGCTATAGAGGCCGTTTGTCGTAGTTGATCGTATATATCGTAATTAAACAGCTTTGTCTTCTGATTAAGGAGTCTATGTTTAACAGTCTGGATAGCCTTGTTTCGTTGCACCTGTTTCAAAGCTACAGCCAGCCTTAAAATAAGGCTGGCTGGGCAATAGATACCGCCGTAAAAACGCACTGTCCGTAGACTATCGCCAATATTCCCAGGGTCGCGCTGAGGCCGTAACCTGCGATTGACGGGATTTCAAAAGCCTGGTTTTTAGTGTTCATATCGTATTTCTCCCTTATGTTGATCGTAGTACGTGAACCGTAGTTTTCTGCCTTGAGCGTCAAGGAACTTCCTTGAATGCGGGGCAGCTTCGGATTGCCAGGCAGACTAAACCCGCGAGCCCTTTGTGTAAATTATCAGTATGTGCAAATTAACTGTGCAATAATGCACGGATGAATAATTGGGATGATTTACGATATTTTCTTGCAGTGGCAAGGAGTGGAACTATATCTGGCGCTGCTGTAGATCTTGGGGTGAATCACTCGACGGTGTCTCGCCGCATTAATGCATATGAAAAGCAGCATGATGTGCGTTTATTTGAGCATCTGCCCAGCGGTTATGTGATGACCCAGGCCGCCGAGAATATTTATCAATATGCCCTGGAGATTGAGGATCGCACCCGCATTGTCGAGCGAGAGCTTTTTGGCCGTGATACCCGGCTGCAGGGTAAGTTATGCATCACGGCATTCCACGGCATGGCTAACAGTTTGTTGATGCCCGATTTACAAAACTTTCGGGATCAATACCCAGAAATTGATCTGGAGCTGTTTATCACCACGGAGGTGCGAGATTTGGGTGCCCGAGAAGCGGATATCGCGATCCGGGGCACGCCTAAACCCCCAGAGCACCTGGTCGGTAAAAAAGTGGCGGATTTTGATCGTGGAATTTACACCTCAGCGAAATATCAGGCGCGTGGCTTGCAGCGTCATGAGGTCATACTTTGGCGGGATGAACTAAATACGCCCGATTGGGTATTGCAGCATTTCCCTGATGCCCAGGTGGCTTTG
Organism: Porticoccaceae bacterium; assembly: GCA_019090225.1. GTDB lineage: Bacteria > Pseudomonadota > Gammaproteobacteria > Pseudomonadales > Porticoccaceae > HB2-32-21. The sequence continues at coordinate 14,068 of JAHRWI010000209.1, read as the reverse complement.
CGGGTGGATGATGCTATATCCATGCAGGCCGCCGTGCGGGAAGGTCTGGGTCTCGCGAGGATGCCTTGTTGGTCCGGTGATATAGGCGGTGATTTGCTCAGGCTAAATCTGGATATAGAACCCAGTGATTGGGGCCTGTGGGTACTTATTCACGCCGATCTGCGCAGCACGGCCCGGGTACGAGTATGCCGGGACTTTTTGATTGATAGCCTGTCATCACGAAAAGACTTGATTGAAGGCAGGCTATCAACTTATCTTTAAAACTATAGTCCTGGATCAGTATTTTTTGTATAGGTGAAGAGGTCGAGTGATGGAATTACCAATAAACGGCGGTTGTTTTTGCGGCGCGGTACGTTATGCAATCGACAAGCAACCATTTGCTCAGGCAAATTGTCACTGTCGATCCTGCCAGCATGCCACCGGTGGTGCCTATGCCCCGGTATTGTTGGTGCCCACCAAAGCCCTGACTATTCAGGGTGAATACAAAGAATATATGAGTATGGGTGATAGTGGTCACGATGTGGCGCGAGCCTTTTGCGGTCAGTGTGGTACGACGATTTTTGCCCATACCACCCGTGTCAAAGGCATGCGCCCGGTCTATGCCATCACCCTGGATCATCCCGAGCAATTCAAACCAGAACTGGATGCCTGGCTAGATTTCGCCCAGCCCTGGGTCAGTCTGGATCCGGACTTGCCAAAATATAAACGCGATTTACCCGCGGAAGCAGCCGGTTTGCCGCCACCCGCACACCGCCGCCAGGTTTAGGCTTGCTGTCTAGTGATACTTGCTGTTTGGTGATCATAAGTACCCAGTCGTAAATGTACGGTGGTAAAAATACGGTCTTAAAAAAAGTGTACTATTGGCTGCGTAAATATTGAGGTATAAGCCAGCAAGCCGTAGGATCAATACCATCAGTATTAAAAATCAGAATAATTACAATTAGCAGTAATGACCTACAGGAAACACTATGGAATTGATTGAGCTGGGTGGCCCGGTTGTCATCGTCCTGATGGCCTTGTCCGTTGTCGGATTCGCCATCGTCTTATATAAAACCCTACAGTACCGAGCTTATTCAAAGGGCAAACAGTGCCAGACTGACAAGGCCATTAATCACTGGGTGGCGGGTGAAAGCGAAGCGGCATTAGCGGCCCTGGCAGGCAGGGGTTCACCGCTTGGAAAATTACTACACAACGGGATTACCTGGCTCACTGAGCAGCGCGACAGCGAAGATAAAATCCGCGAAGAGCTGACCCGCCAGGGTCAACAGATCGTCACGCGGGTTAACAGCCTCAATTCATTTATTGAACTCATTGCTTATCTGTCGCCGATGCTGGGCTTATTGGGCACCGTGTTGGGCATGATCGATGTCTTCTCCGGCTTAGCCAACGACGGCGGCGGTGCCGATACCGGCGTCCTTGCTGGAGGTATTTGGGAAGCCTTACTAACCACGGCTGTGGGACTCACTGTGGCGATACCCTTCGCTATGATTCACGCCATGCTCGAAAGCCGAGCGACCACGATTCGCCGTGGTATGGAAAATCAGTTAACACGCTTATTTACCGCTAAGCTGTCTGAACAGTACTAGCGATATTGCCCGGCGATTATCGTGCATCTGCACTCTCATCATAAGAAAAACATCCGCCGTATCAGTCTCACGCCGCTGGCGGATCTGGTGTTTATTTTGCTGGTGTTTTTTATTCTGGAAACCAGTTTCACCGAATTTAGAGAGCTGGGTTTTAATGTTCCAGAGCGTGAGGAGCAGAGTAAAAGTGCCGGTGAGCAACTTAATCTACAGCTATTTGAAGATGGCAAATTATGGATTCAGGGGGAAGCCATAGCCCTGAATGGGCTGGGTAGTTATCTTGATAGCAAGCAGTTTGATGCTGAAACCGCAGTGCTACTTGAAGTTCACGATCTTGCTGCGCTGCAATTATTGGTCAATGCTATGGATCAGTTAAAAGCCCACGCCTTAGAGAAAATTCAGATTTTGCCTCTTGGCAAGACTGAATCGACCAGCAAAGTCTCCAAAAAAGTCGCCATAAAACCAGAATAAGCGCTTATGTTTGATTTAGAGGAAAATAGAAAATCCAAAGCCCATCTTGAGGGCAATATTCTGCCCATCATTAATATGACGTTTCTGCTGCTGTTGTTTTTTATTGTGGTGGGCAGCTTTTCTGAAAGTTTTAATCAGGATATAGCCCCACCTGAATCGATCAGCGAACAGATCACCGAAAGCGCCCCGACAGAGTTGGAGTTAACCCGGGATGGAGTGCTGTCCTGGGACGGCAAACCGACCACGGTTCCGGCCTGGGCTGAGAGCTATCGCGCTGATGGATTGCCTCTGCCAGTAAAAGTGCGTTTACGGGCTGACGCCAATACACCGGCGGCGCATTTTATTCCTGTGCTTGAGGATTTAAAATTTCTACAGATTTCCCGGGTTGCCCTGGTAACTATTGATCGTGACAAGGTGCTTTAGACGTGTTCTACAGTCGAGCGCTTGTTTATGACATTGCTTATGAAGTTGTTTATGACGCTCGTTCTGGTCGAAGCTGCTTAATTCGAACTTTGGTTCAGCTAGACCAATGAAATGGCTTAAGTTATTCAGTGTCTGGGGCATTCTGCTGGCCGTATCCCTGGCGATACATCTTATCCTCTCCTGGCAGGCTTCCCTGTCAATGGTACAACCCCTTAGCCGAGCAGAGAGCACTCAAGAAGTGGAGATCATGCTCGATCTGAGCGAGCTGCCCGAAAAAGAAGAGCTGGTATTTGAGGAGAGTATCGAATTTGAACCGCCGCCGGTGCTGGTGCCGACCTCGGCGCTGGCGCCACCGCCGCCGGATGTTAATTTGGCGATGGAAGCGGCCGCTGGTGGGCGCAGTTCGGCGGGCTTTGCTGCACCGCTGTTATCTAATGCGCCGGTCACTGCTGGGCAGGGGCTTGCCGGTTATGGCACCGGCGCGGGGACGGGTTTGGGTGATTCGGCGAACCGTTTTGCGGCGTATGTTCAGGGCTTGAGGGAGACCGGCCTTGATGTGATATTTGTTGTCGATACCACCGGCTCTATGGACTGGGTTCTGACGGAGGTCAACAGTCGGATGATTGATATGGTCGATGCCATACGTCTGCTGGTGCCGGTGTCCCGTTTTGGCGTAGTGGCCTATCGTGATTACGGTGAGCCGGGCTACGTTACCAAGTTGCAAACCCTGACCTTTTCTCTGAACAAACTGGTGCGCTTTCTTGGCGGTCTCACGGCTGAAGGGGGCGGTAGCCACCAAGAGGCCGTTTACGAGGGGGTGAAAGTGGCCATTAACCAGGGTGCCTGGCGGCTGGGTGCTAAAAAGGTGATCATCGTATTGGGCGACGCACCCCCTCACAAAAACGCTATGTCGTCTTTGTTATCGATTAATAAAGGTTTTGCTCAGAACGGTGGGCAAATATCCGCGCTCGATGTCAGCCGGGATGCTAACCCTGCCATGCTCGAGGCAATGTTGGGTCGGTCGGTAAATCGAGCGTTTTATTCCGGTAAGCCGATGCTCGATTTTCAGCTCCTTGCCGAAGCGGGGGGTGGCATTGCCTCAACCATGGATGGTGACATCAAGATCACTCGACATCTTATGTCTTTGATTATGGGCGGTCAGTTTGCCCGTGAAACGGCACTCTTGCTGGAGGGGCTGTAGTGGTGTCGCAAAGATTATTACGTAGCTGGCGACTGGTCGGTTTATACGTGGCGCTTCTAAGTGTGCTTCTAAGTAGTTGCCTGGCCTATGGGGTTAACACCCTGAGCGCTTTGAAAGCACAAACTCTGAGCGTTTCATCGTTAACGGCAGCCAATAAACTGGCGGCGCAGTTGATGGATGTTGCCAACGGTGATATCTCAGCTTTAACTGCTAAAGATTTTGTTGTGATCGCAGATAGCTATGGCAACCTGGTGTCAAAAACCAGAGAAATTGGCGGTGACAAAAGCAATTTTGATCGCTTAATTAAGCAGGCTGATAGCCTGCGTAATCGTTGTCGGGATAAAATCCGATCTCTTGAAAGCGCCACCAATGAAGATGAAGCTCAGCTTGAGCGGCTTTATCGGTCTGATATTTGGCACGATATTAATTACTCCCTGTCGGCATTCAGTTATTGGCAGGCCTGGGCTATGTTGGGTATTGCCCACAGCAAGGCCGGGGAGCGAGATCAAGTCAGTTGGCTGAATAAGGCAGAAAGTGGTTTTCAGGCATCCTCAGTGCGCATTTTATATCCCGGCGTTGTCTATGGCAGTTGGTTGGGTATGGGCTACGTCGCTGCTGCCAGAGGTGATGAGGCATTAGCAGAGCAGCGTTTCCAGCGTCTGGTGCAAGCCCTGGTCAGTGACCCTGAAAACCCGGTGCGTAAAATCGCAGATTCGGAATTGACTGTACTGGCTATTCGGCGGGGTGAGATTCAGCCTATTGAAGCTGTGAAAGACGGGCCGTTAACGCCGAGCATTGCCAATGTCTATCTCGAAGAAGCCTTTGCTCTACTCGAGCAACATCGAGACAGCGGTGCTGGTGCTATTGGTGCGGGCGCGCGACTGAAACGCTTGATCGCAGATGGCTACCTCAATAGTGGGCTGGTGGCCCGAATCATGTCCTTTCGGGATGAAATCGTCGGTCAGGATCTGGGGATTTTCTCCTTGTATGTTGACACTGAATTCGCCTACGCCTATCAGCAGTACGATACAGCGGTATTAAAATATCGGGATTTTCAGCGCCAGGGTGGCCTGAAGATGTTGATCAATCTGCGCACCCTGCAATATCACTACGCCGTGGCCCTGCTAAAAATCGAACAGTTTCACGATGCTTATGCCGTGGTTGAAACACTCCGTAATGAAAGTGATTTACCCGGTGGCGTTATAAACGCTTTGCCAAAACTGTCTTTTCTCATTGCTCAGGCTTTGTATGAGCAAAAAAATAGCGATAAAAATCGTGCCCGGGTACTCCGGGCCGGGGATTATTTTTTGACTAAAACCCCTAAGGACCCAAATGTTGGTTCGGTTCATCTTGCTTTGGGGCAACTGAGTTTTAATCCTGACCGAGCTAAATATCATCTCAGCGAGGCTAAAAAAGATTCTCGGCTCAAAGGTTCTATCTCTTTGTCACAACTAAAACGGGCGGTCACGGAATTTAATACAGCGGCCGAGAGTGGCTCCGTCGCGAAGCAGCAGGGTAAGGCGGAGGCGGTGTTGAGGCATCTCAACGAACTGTCTCGGCGAGTCGGGAAAAAACTTTGGGTACGAGCCGTGCGGCTACAAATGCGCACGGTGCTGAATCAGGATTTGGCCGGTGTGCTCAGTGCTATTGAGGCCATTCATCGGAAGGCCGAAAAAGATCAGAAAGTGCAGCTCGATGGGAATGTGAAGCAGGTTTTGCTGTGGACTAAATTGCGTGCATTGGATAAAACTGATCAGGCCCAGTTACAGTCGTTTATCACGGCCCTTGTAAATAAAGGCAAAGCTGGATCGAGTATGGATGCTGCGACACAGAAAGAGATTTATCGATTTTTGCTAGAAAAGGAGCGCCGCGAAGCGTTCGCGCAATTAATCCCCCTGGCAGACGCTTTGTATCCAGCCCTGGCAGGGCAAACCCACGATCAGAGGCAATTGCGTTTGTTACAAATTCGCGCTGCAACAAAAGTTGGTCGTGGCGTTGAAGCCTTTGATATGGCCAAAGCCATGGTCCAGGCCTTTCCTAATTCTGGCGACGCCTGGACAGCCTACGCAGAAAGCGCTGAGGCCATTGCCGATACCTTTACCGCTGAGCGTGCCTGGGCAAAAATAAGTGGCGCTCAGCCCGATGGCTCGCCCCACTGGCGGACGGCGATGAATCATAGAATCGAACTTCTGGCCCAGTCCGGTGACAGAAAACAAGAGTTATGCGCTGTTCTTGTCGAGGCCGGGCGTTATCGACATCTGGCATCTGAGGCAGAGCAACTGACACTTGGCCAGCGTGACGAGCAGTATGGGTGTGGGCTGTAACAGAGGCATGGGTTGTAGACAAATATAAAACAGGTACGGGATTATCATGAGAATTCGTAAGTACGATTCTAACTACAGTCGTCGCTATTTTATGGGTCAACTGGCCAAGGGTGTACTCGGCACAGGGGTGTTGGCGCCATTATGGCCGGCCATTGCAAATACCGGTGGCATTGATGGCGTCTACCCGGACGAGCTCATGTCCATTGAGGCTTATACCGGCGGTAAGATAAAAACCGGCGATATGATTAACGCCGATAACGTTGAGCACGCCAAAGATTTACTGGATCCCATTCGCTATACCCAGGTCTCGCAAATGGGGCGACAGATGCGAATGCTCGATACTACCAGTGACATTATGCAGCTCAGCCCCTGGGAATATAACGAGGCGACCCTGCGTAACCAGGGTCAGGCTATGTTTGATGTCAACGGTAATGTGGTCACCCGTGAAGGCAAGCCCTGGATTGGCGGTAACCCTTTTCCCGACCCAAAGACAGCGCTAGAAGTGTTTGCAGGCATCACCCTCAGTTGGGGACGTCACGATGCGTCTTTTTATGCGATTCAGGAAACCGATGTTGGGCCATCTGGCAAGGTCGAATATTCTTACGAGCTGTGTTGGGTTGAGCTGGCGGCGACGGGTCGGATTGTTCTGGAGCCAAAACCCTACTGGACGGGTCACGAAGATAAGTTGCGTTATCAATCGGTGTTTTTCATTAAGCCCCAGGACATTGCCGGCACCTCCTTTCTGAATGTTTGGGACTATGATCAGCGTCAGTTCCCGTCTTTGAGCGGTTATTTGCCCTCGTTTAAACGGGTCAGGCGTTTTCCCAGTAATCAACGTTTTGAGCCTTTAATCGCCGGATCATCCCTGTATCTGTCGGATGCCTGGACCGCGGGTGATCCCTTTATGACCTGGGGTAACTACAAAATTGTCGGTCGGGGGCCAGCCCTGGCGGCAGTATCGCGGAGCTGGAAACCGAAACATGAAAACTGGCAGCACACCACGCACGGCGGCCCCCATGGTGAGACCTTTTGGGATATGGATGTGGAGCTGGTACCTGAAGCCATCGTTGTTGATGCAGAGCCAGTGAAATTCCCCCGAGCACCGATCAGCAAGAAGCGGGTGTGGTTTGATGCTCGGACTCTGGCGCCTATTTCGATGGTTTCCTATGACCGTCGCGGAGAAATGTTCCGCTCTTTTGACGGTGCTGGCTCGCTCTATACCGATGGCACCAATACCTTTTACGATGGCAAACATCCGTACTCGTCGTGGACGCGGGTGCATGCTCATAACATTCAGACTAATCGTATGACGCGGCTGGAGCAGGTCAAGAAATTATCTGGCGGCTATAACACCCAGGTCAATAGCGATGACTTGTACGATAAATATCTGACTACGGCGGCGATTAGAAGGCTGGGTCGCTAGGTGAAACCAGGTATGCCCGGCATTCGAGGCCATTAAGTCAAGCGAGCACTAAGGTTTCACGCAGGTATTCAAACAGCTTGCGGCGCTTGGCCGAGGCCTTTTCGGGAGCCTGGTCTTTACTCGATGCTTGTTTGCGCGCCTGACGTATCAGTTGGCGGAGATGTTGACGGTCGAGTTCCGGATGGCCGTCGAGCAGTGCTTCAAGGGCGCTTTCGTTATCAATGAGTTCATCGCGAATTTTTTCTAGTTGTTGGAAGCGCTGACGGAACAGACGATTGTCATCGTCCATACGGGTCATTGCAGCTGAAATTTCTCCATGGTTTTCTGCTCGCATGAGCTTTCCGATGAACTGTAATTGCCGCCGTTTGGCTTCTCGTTGTTTAAGATTTTTGGCTAGCTCAAAAGCTTCACGCAAGCGTTTGGAAAGGGGGACTTGAGCGAGCTGATCAGCGGGTAGTGCCATTAAAGTTTCGCCGAGTTTTTGCAGGGCAGTCATTTCCCGTTTGCGCGCAGATTTACTGGGTGGCAGAATTTCGGAGTCGCTACCGTCCTCCTCGCCAGTGGTTTGATCGTTACGTTGGGTGTGTGGTTTGGCTTTGTTTGACATGTGTGGTTTATTCATGAGCACCTATTTATTCTCAAATGTTAGTGCGGTTGGGCTGTGCTGTTGAATATAAAGTGGCAAAACTAAGCATCTAGACACAAACAGCTATAAATAAAACATCGTCGCCAGCCCTAAAAAGGAAAAGAATCCGACCACATCGGTGATGGTAGTGAGCATCACGCTGCCTGCCAGGGCCGGGTCGATATTAACCGACTTTAAAATAACCGGTAACAGCGAACCCGCTACCGCTGCGGTAATCAGGTTGATGGCCATGGCGGCGGCGATAATATAACCAATCATATTGTCTTCAAACCACCATGAGGCCAGCATGCCTATTACTGCAGCCCAGAGCATGGCGTTAAGTGTTGCAGAAAAGAATTCCTTGCTTAACAGCCAGCGCAGATTATTGCGGTCGACCTGACCGAGAGCCATACCTCGAATCACCACGGTTAACGTTTGGCTGCCAGCGACCCCGCCCATGCTGGCGACGATGGGCATCAAAATCGCCAGGGCGACGACTTTGTCGAGCGTATTTTCAAAGATATTAATAACCACTGAGGCTAATACCGCGGTGCCCAGATTAATACCCAGCCACACCGCGCGTCTCGGGGCTGAGCGTCGCACAGAGGTAAAGGTTTCCTCTTCATCACTGAGGCCTACCAAGCCAAACAGCGAATGCTCGGCGTCTTCAATAATCACGTCAACGACATCATCAATAGTGACTCGTCCCAGTAGTTTGCGATGGTCATTGATAACCGGTGCGGATACCCAATCGTGGCGCTTAAACATATGTGCCACTTCTGATGCGGGTAGTGCCGCAGGTATGGCCTCTGTGGAGGTATTCATGATTTCCCGGACCGTGATATTTGGACTGGAAGTCAGAATTTTAGCCAGTGGTAAAGTGCCTAAAAATGTGTCGTTGCGATTGACCACGAAAAGGCTATCTGTGACTTCGGGTAATTCCTCGTGGCGGCGCAAATAACGCAAAATCACATCGATGGTCAGATCTGGTCGGACGGTGATGGTATCGGTATTCATCAAGCCGCCAGCGCTGTCCTCATCATAGGGCAAAACGCTCTCGACACGCAGACGATCCTGGTTGTCCATTGCCTGTAGGACGTGGGGGATTATTCTATGTGGCAGTTGCTGGAGCACATCTGCGACGTCATCGGCATCAAGACCAGCAACTAGCAGGGCCATCTCTGAACTATTCATACCCTGCAAAAATTCTTTTTGCAGCTCTTCATTGAGGTCGCTAAATACTTCCCCTTCGACCTCGGGGTCGACCAGCTCCCAGAGCAGGCGTCGTACTTTAATGGGTGAAGACTCAATGTAATGAGCGATATCCATGGTCGCCATGTTGTTCAGGGCATGACGAACCTGGCTGAGGGCCCGAGGATCGACGATACTGTCATCAATAAGGGACAGCAGGGACAGTTGATCGCTTGTTGTCTGGCTTGCCGGCATCCTGCTTAGACTCCTGATGGCAGGTGATGGGATTAGCTATTGAGCTGAGTTTTGCGGCGCTCATTCTACAGGTCATACCTGCATAATCGAAATCAGTCGTGCGCCTTAATTTGGGCCAGGGGTCGGGCTCAATTCAATTTTTTGGCGCTAACTGCTTACGGCTCGAAGCGCTTATTGGCCTTCACCAAAATAGCCAGCGATGAGCTCATTAACCTGATTGAAAGCATCGTCTTCATCCTCACCCTCAAATTCAAAATGCAGTGTGGTGCCCTGGCCCGCGGCCAGCAACATTAAAGACATGACACTTTTGGCATCGACCGCTTTGCCTTCGCTACCAGTTTTTATAGTGCTGGCAAAACGGTTGCAGGTAGCAGCAAGTTTGGCGGCAGCTCGGGCATGGAGACCGAGCTTGTTGATAATAGTAATGTCCTTTTCGATCATGATTAAATTATTTTGTCATGGTTTATATGGCTTGGGCGGCGGGTATTATAGTTGTTTGAACGCTCGGAGATTGCCTGGTTTGCCACTTTCTAGGAGCTTATTAGTTTTCTAGTTCGCGATGTTGAACCTGAATATTTGAGAACTGTTTAGTAAATTGCAGGGTCAGTTGGTTACACATATAAACCGAGCGATGTTGCCCGCCGGTGCAGCCCACCGCAATGGTCAGATAACTTCTATTGGTGGCAGCATAGCGGGGAATCCAGCGTGACAGAAAGCCATTCAGGTCAGCCAGCATGGCCGCCACCTCGGTTTGTGAGTCCAGAAACTCAATAACGGGTTTATCGCTGCCGTTGTATTGACGTAATTCCTTTTTCCAGTAGGGGTTGGGCAGGCAGCGTACGTCAAAGACAAAATCCGCATCGACTGGTACACCGTGCTTGAACGCGAAGGACTGAAACAGTACCGCCATACCTCCGGAGGTCTCGGGCGCAATCTGTTTTTTAATCAGGTCGCGAAGCTGATGCAGCGACATATTACTGGTATCAATATGACGGCTGGCGATAGCGGCGATGGGTTCCAGGAGTTGTAAATCCAGGGCGATGGCTTTCTTTAAATCAATCGACTCCGAGCTGAGCGGGTGGCGTCTTCGAGTCTCGCTAAAACGACGGATCAGAGCGTTATTGCTGGCATCCAGGAACAACACTTCGCAGTTGACTCCAGAGGCTTTGAGTCGGTCCAGAATAATCGGGAACTGGTCGAGTTTTCCGAGCACGTTGCGGGTATCAATGCCAACCGCTACTTTGTTGGGGCTGCTGGCATCACCTTGCTGTAGGTGCTCGAAAAGCACAGCGAGCATGCCGATGGGCAGGTTATCAATACAGGTAAACCCGACATCCTCCAGTACATGGAGGGCGGTGCTTTTACCTGAGCCTGAGCGTCCGCTCACCACGATAAGTCGAGTGTTGGGCACAGTGCTCACGATATCAGCCAGCTATTGCGGTCTGATAAAGGGTGTCGTTAGAGCGGCAATTGCGGAGTTTTTGGCGTACCTCATCGGACTGCATTAGTTCGGCAATGCTGGCGAGAGCCTGGAGATGCTCGTCATTCTGTTCATCGGGCACAATCAGGGCAAAGATCAGATCGACCTCGGCATCGTCGTTGGCGTCGAAATCGACAGGGGTTTCCAGTTTTAGCAACACCCCAGTGATCTTCTGACAACCGGGCAGTCGGCAATGGGGTATAGCAATGCCTTCGCCTATGCCTGTACTGCCCAGTCGTTCCCGAGTGAGGAGACCCTGGTAGACAGTATCGGCATCGATAAAATCAGTTTTTTCGGCCAGAAAGGTCGAGATATACTCCAGCACTCTTTTCTTGCTGATACCAGGCATGTTGCAGCAAGTTCGCTCGGGAGTGAGCACCTCGGTGATATTCATGATGGTTTCTAACGGCCTCGCAGTTTTTCTTTACGCTTAATGAGTTGACGATCGAGTTTGTCGACCAATGCATCGATCGCCGCATAGAGGTCTTCATGTTCGCTGTCAGCGAAAAATTCAGCACCGTTACCGTGAACGGTAGCTTCAGCTTTTTGCACCAGTTTATCGACGGATAAGATCACTGAGACATTGGTGATTTGATCATTGTGGCGTTCCAGCCGGGTGATTTTATTGGTGACATAGCTACGAATGGCGTCGCTGACATCAAGATGATGGCCACTAATATTCAACTGCATGTGGAGCTCCTTTTCAGGTGATGTTGGTAGCTTAAGGGCTGATTTTTTGGTCATGGGGTAGGTCAGGCGCTTTGCTTAAAGCGCTTTCTGTCACTGGATGATGGGATGTGCATGCTCTCGCGGTATTTGGCGACGGTGCGCCGTGCAACCTGGATGCCCTCGGTCTGCAACATAAGGGCCAGCTTACTGTCACTGAGGGGTTTTTTGTTGGGCTCTGCGGCTATCATTCGTTTCAGCATAGCGCGAATTGCGGTGGATGAACACTCACCACCGGCGGCCGTATTGACGTGGCTGGAGAAGAAGTATTTGAGTTCGTACACTCCACGGGGAGTGTCCATATATTTTTGCGTCGTGACTCTCGAAATAGTCGATTCATGTAAACCGAGTAGCTCAGCGATATCGGCCAGTATCATCGGTTTCATGGCTTCAGGGCCATGATCGAGAAAACCTTGTTGCTTGTCGACGATGGTGCGACTGACGCGCATCAAGGTTTCATTGCGGCTTTCAAGGCTGCGTAAAAACCAGCGGGCTTCCTGTAAATGATCCCGCAAAAAAGTATTGTCTTCGCTGGCGTTAGCGCGTTGTACTAATTTGGCATATTGTTGGTTAATGCAAAGCTTGGGCGTTAGATCAGAATTCAGTGATACCAGCCAGTGCCCCTCGATTTTCCTGACTGACACGTCCGGTTCGACGTAAGTGGAATCCTGGCTGCCGATGGCCTCGCCTGGACGGGGTGAGAGGGTCTGGATAAGGCCGATAACCGCCTCTAACGAAGCTTCATCAAGGCCTGACTTGCGAGCCAGTGCGGGGAAATTGCGCTCTGCTACGAGGGGCAGGTATCGGTCAACAATTATCAGGGCTTGCTCAAGCCAGGGCGTCTCTATGCTGAGCTGGTTTAATTGAATAAGTAAGCTTTCTCGCAGATCACTTGCGGCGACACCGGGCGGGTCAAATTGCTGTATTCGGTGCAATACAGCGAGCATTTCATCAAGCTCGATTGTGGCATCGGGGAGTTGAGAGTCCTGTTGAAGGCCCTGCTGATAGTCTGCGTAGGTCGATTCCCACAAGTCTTCTATCGGGCTGAGTAGAAATCCGTTGTCGGAGATATTGTCGATGATAGTGGTGGCGATGATCCGATCGAGGTCAGACAGTGGGGTCAGGTTAAGCTGCCACAGCAGATGATCCTGGAGTGATTCGGTAACCGTATGAAATTCTTCAAAATCGCGATTGTCGGCGCTGCCTGATGAAGTGTTGCTGGTCGATGAGCTGCTAGCACTGGCGGGAGCAGCATTGGCGTAGATGTCTTCCCACTGGGCATCGATCGCCAGCTCGTCGGGTATCTGTTCGCTCCATTCCATGTCATCGTTGGCCGTAACCAGCGGTTCCTGGATGTCTTCGTTGCCAGTTTCTGTGTCGATTTCAGTGTTGCTATCAGAGGCCTGATCGATTTCGTCCGCGAGCTCAAGCATTGGGTTTGAGTACAGTGCTTGTTGTATTTCCAGATGTAAATCGGTGGACGATAATTGCAATAACTTAATTGCTTGCTGCAATTGCGGTGTCATCGATAATTGATGACCGATTTTAAGTTGCAAGCTCTGCTTCATGGTTGAGAGTCTATATCCTCTGTAACGTTGGTGGTGCTCAGTGTAGCGCCGGGCTAGAACCGGAGCAATCATAAAAGCAATTTGTGTGCCGAAAGGTCTTGATGGCCGCCAGGTAGTCATCTGAGCGTTATTTGAATGTGAATGTGTTGGATAACTGCTAGATAGCTTCTAGATAGAGAAGTGTTCGCCCAGATAGACTTTTCGAACATCGGCATTAGCGAGGATGTCATTTGCCGACCCGGTAGCGATCACCTTGCCATCATCGACAATGTAGGCATGTTCACAAATATCGAGGGTTTCGCGAACATTGTGATCGGTGATTAAGATGCCAATGCCTTTATCGCGGAGGTGGGTAATGATGGTTTTGATATCGTTGACAGAAATCGGATCGACACCTGCAAAGGGTTCGTCAAGCAAAATGAAGGCCGGTTCTGTCGCCAGCGCACGGGCGATTTCAACCCGGCGGCGTTCCCCCCCCGAGAGGCTCATACCCAGGTTTTTGCTAATGTGGGTGATGTGGAATTCTTCGAGTAGCTCTTCGAGCTTTTGCTGGCATTGCTCTGGGCTCAGTTCCCGGCGAGTTTCGAGAATAGCCATGATATTTTTTTCTACAGAGAGACGCCTAAATACCGAGGCTTCCTGAGGTAAGTAACCAACGCCACGACGGGCTCGGCCATGCATGGGTAGCGCGGTAATATCCTCCTCGTCAATGAAGATATGTCCGGCGTCCTGGCGGATCAAGCCGACGATCATATAAAAACAGGTGGTTTTTCCGGCGCCATTTGGACCTAGCAGGCC
>JAHRWI010000208.1 GCA_019090225.1 Porticoccaceae bacterium | reverse complement strand
CGAGGCTTATTGCACAATATCGCTGGGTAGATAGTGGCTCTTATGTCGCTGGTGGGAAGATTAAGGAAGTTTTTTGTCAGTTTGATGACAGCGGTATTTTTCTTCTGGGAGGGGACTTGCTGGGGATGGAGACTGTATTACGGTCACAGAATGTTTAGGGGCTGAACTGACTGGGTAGTCAAAGTCAGGTCGCACTGCCAATAGATATTTCGTGTTGTCGAGGCAGGCATGAAAGCCTGGCGAGTCTAAATAGCTTGCTGGAGGGCTTGTGTGGTCTCGGAAAAATATCAGACCCCTGATTCCCAGCGGGTCTGATATAGCCCCGACTTAAATTGAGCTTATTCAAAGCCTGGCTGGAATTTTTGCGGGGCTAGTTGTTTGACATGGGCATGTTCCTGCCGCCAAAGCTCAGCCAGGCGTTTGGCTTCGCTAATTTGCATGGGCGTCATGTCTTCAGCCAGAGATTCCCTGTTGTGTTGGGCATGGATGTAGCCTTCGCCAGTGATATCCCACCACATATAAGCAGTGACAACATTTTGCTCGACACCTAAGCCTTTGTCGTAGAGAACCCCGATGCTGAACTGTGCAGATGGATCACCTTTTTCAGCGGCCATCAGATAATACTCATGAGCTTTTTCCAGATCCTTTGGTACGGATTGTCCGTATTCATACATGACACCCAGGTTGAACACAGCCTCGGGAAAACCCAGGTCGGCGGCTTTGCGGTACCACTTGGCCGCTTCATCAAAGTCCTGATCTACGTGGTAGCCTTTGTCATGCGCCGATATTGAACATGGCATGAGCGCTGCCTTGCTCAGCGGCCTTCTGGTACCAACTGAGAGCCTCTTTGTAGTTTAGTAACGTGCCTTCGCCATTGAAATAGATGGAGCCAAGGGTAACCTGTGCTGCCGGGTCGCCTTGCTTGGCCGCCTTGAGGCAGTCGGATAATACGGGTTTGTTATCTGGGTCTAGTCGGCTATCTGCGCATGCTGACCAGGCTGATGTTGCAGGCAGCAGCAAGGTAACGAGAATTAGCGTGGGTAATAATGATGCTTTTTTCATAAGTCGATTATTCATAAGTCTACGGTTCATAAGTCCAGGGTTTACAAGTTTATTTTTTACTGTGCACGATGACACTTGTCAGCAGTGGTCGGCCAAAGGCTTAGTGTCATTATCAGTCTATGGACAGTTGGCCTGGTTTATTGTTCCAGGCGCTTCATGGGCGGGGCGATTATAAACGATTTTCGTCGGTATTCTTTTAGTGCCTGGTTAATAGTCATTGAGCCGAATATGCAGTTTTGGACAATGGATTTAGTGGTCGTCAGCGCGCGCAGGATGAGCAGGTAGCTAACAGAGCTGGTAAACTGGATCAGGTCTAAAGAGTAGTGAATAAAGTCAATGAGATGGGTAAATGAGTAAAGCTAATGGATTCATGTAATGAGTAAAAAAGGCCGACTAATGCTGGTGCGCCATGGCGAGACACCAGCCAATATCGAGAAAGTGTGGCATGGCCATACAGACACACCACTCACTGAGCTGGGTCAGCAACAGCGGGCCAGGTTGGGCGATTATTTCCACAACTATCTGCCGGATGTTCACGCGGTTTATTCAAGTCCATTACAGCGCGCCAGGCTAACCGCTGAAAGTATTGCTCAAAGGGGTGGCCATCAAGTCAATACCGATCCACGCTTAATGGAGTTTGGTGCCGGTGAATACGAAGGCAAGGGTTTCGAAGAGTTGCGCGATAAGCTGGGTTTTATGCAAGGCGTGATTGATGATGAACATCACCGAGCACCCGGCGGCGAGACTCGCTACGAAGTCACCCATCGTTTTGTCACGGCGGTTGAAGAGCTGCGGGGCAATCATCCCGGTGAAAATGTTGTCGTGGTTGCTCACGGCCTGGCCATAGCCTTTGCTTTATCTCACTGGATCGATAGAAACCCGTCAAAATGGGTTGATTACATGATGAATAATACGTCGGTTACTGAAATTTGCCCGATTGACGGAGAAATTATATTTTTAAATTGCACCGATCATCTGTGAAATAAAAAGCGGATTACAAATGCTGCAGGGCTTGTTAAAAGCCAAATTCGAGAGGAGCGATAATGTTAGACGTTAATGAATACTTTGATGGCAAGGTAAAATCAATTGCCTTTCAAACCACCACACTACCGGCGACGGTGGGGGTGATGGCGCCGGGAGAGTACAAGTTCGGTACCAGTGAACTTGAAACTATGACGGTGGTGAGCGGTGCCCTTATAGTAAAATTACCGGGTCGGGACGACTGGCAGATGTTTAATGCGGGCGATACATTTAAGGTGGCTGCTAATCAATCTTTTGATTTGCAAGTTGCGGTAGATACTGCTTATCTATGTGTTTACGGGTAAGCGCGATTATGAGTAATCTCTACATCAATACTGAAACAGCTTAAGGTATTTCAATGAATTCATGGCGACATCTGACGATCACTGCTTATAAAAGCCTGCTTGAAGATGGCCCGGTGCAAGTGGTCGATATCCGCGATACGGCGTCATATCAGGCCGGTCATATTCCGGACTCGCAAGCGATTAACGATGACACGCTGGGGGAATTCTTATCCTTGGCAGATAAAACCACGGCGCTGGTGGTGTGCTGTTACCACGGTAATTCCAGTCAAAATGCAGCGGACTTCTTTGTCGAGCAGGGTTTTGAGGACGTCTACAGTCTTGATGGCGGCTACGCTGCCTGGGCTGCCGAAAACTAATAACAATAAAATGGAGACACTATGAGCGCCAGCAGACCTATTAGCCGTTTTCCGGTTCCTTCTATTGAAGAGCTACCCGATGATCTTCGTGAACAGGTGCTTCAGGTGC
This sequence comes from Porticoccaceae bacterium, assembly GCA_019090225.1. GTDB lineage: Bacteria > Pseudomonadota > Gammaproteobacteria > Pseudomonadales > Porticoccaceae > HB2-32-21. The sequence goes on along the minus strand of JAHRWI010000208.1, from coordinate 2,095 downwards.
AGGAGAAAACCGGATTTATCCCCAATGTGTTTTTAGCACTGGCGCATCGCCCCGATGAGTGCCGAGCTTTTTTTTCCATGCACGATGCCCTGATGTTGCGCGAGAGCAATCTCACCAAAGCCGAAAAAGAAATGATTGTGGTCACCGTGAGCGGTGGTAATGAATGTCATTACTGCGTAGTTGCTCATGGCGCTATCCTGCGCATTGTTTCGAAAAACTCTCTGCTAGCTGATCAGCTAGCGATCAATTATCGCAAGGCGGATATCACGCCTCGTCAGCGAGCTATGCTAGATTTTGCCGTTAAAGTGAGTAAAGAGTCCTCTTATATTGGCGATGAGGATTTTGAGGGTTTACGGGCTCACGGTTTCGACGACGAGGATATCTGGGATATTGGCGGCATCAGTGCATTTTTCTGCCTATCTAATCGCATGGCGAATTTGACCAGTATGCGGCCTAACGATGAGTTTTACGGGATGGCTCGGTAGCATTTTTTGCCAATTGTGCTAGCTTAAAAGCAGAGCATCGAAAAGCAATATCCTCAGCGATGCATTAGTAGACTCAATAACAACCCTGTCGGTATCCTGCACGTTATTAAAAGGGAAATTTAATATGCGCCCCCTCGTTATTATTCATGGTTGGAGTGATCACTCCGACTCCTTTCACCGACTCGCTAAATTGATTGCGGATAAGACTGATCGGCAGGTGCAACACCTGTGGTTGAGCGATTATGTCTCCCTCGATGATCAGGTGCAGATGAGTGATATTACCGCTGCAATGCAACGAGCCTGGACAGCTCCAGAACACGGTTTGCCCGTCTCTGCAAATAGTTGCGATGCCATTATTCATTCCACCGGAGGTCTGGTTATTCGCGAATGGATGGCGGACTACTGGCATGCTCAGGGCAAGCGACCACCCATTGCTAATCTCGTAATGTTGGCGCCGGCCAATTTTGGTTCGCCATTGGCGCACAAAGGCCGTGCCCTGATTGGTCGCGTGTTTAAGGGCTTTGGCTCTGACAAGCGTTTCGAGACCGGCACCCATATTCTCAAAGCGCTGGAAATGGCCAGTCCTTATAGTTGGGCGCTAGCCGAAAAGGATCGTTTTGTTGATAACGTGTTTAATAAAGGCGGCGTTCGCTGCACTGTGATAGTCGGTAACGAAGGCTACGATGGCATTAGCTCAATAGCGAATGAAGACGGCTCTGATGGCACCGTCTACGTGGCGACGGCAAACTTGAACTGTGCGCGATTGACAATAGATTTTGCGACAAACCCGGAAAAACCAACCATGTCAGCATTGGCTCGTTCAAAGGGTGAAATTGCATTTCTGGTGGTTGATGGTAAAAATCATTCAACATTGGCGTTTAAAGATACCCGTTCAACTAGCCATCTCGACTGGGTGATTGGCGCGCTGGATGTAAAAGCGGGCGGCTTTGCGGCCTGGCGAGAGCAATGCCTCCAGCACACTGGGTCGGTGATGGCTAAGCATAATAAACCTGGCAAGCGAGATGCCCATAAACACGGCTATCAAAACATGGTATTTCGCGTTCGCGATGACATGGGCAATCATGTCCACGATTTTGTTCTCGAATTTTACGAAGAGGTCACCCAGTTGAGGGACAAACTGGCCAGGGCCTTTAACCGAGATGTGATCAGCAGTGTTCACGCTTATAAGGACGACGGCAGTTATCGCAGCTTTGTGATGAACTGCACCCGCTTGTTTAGCCTGATTAATAAACCCGACGAGTTTTTGAAAATCAGCCTTTCTGCTCTGCCTGACGTAGATTCAAAAAAAGAAGTGGTTGGCTACAGCACCTTTGGTAATGCCGATATTGGTTGTGTTGAACTTGATCCTGCTCGTTTGCAGGAATTGTTTCAAAGCAACCGCACCGTGCTGGTAGATATCATCTTGAAGCGTATGCAGGATGAGCAGGTCTTTACGCTAAAAACATTTGCTTAGGTATCTACCCATATTGGTCAATGACGTAATTGGTTTTTACTGGAATAATCACGGCTCCTTTTTAAGTTAACAGTTGAGCGCCCGGTATGAGCAATGATTCCCCCGAGATCAGGCACGAGCCACATAAGCAGCGATT
>JAHRWI010000207.1 GCA_019090225.1 Porticoccaceae bacterium | reverse complement strand
GATACAAATCAGGGAAAAAATAGTCTTCGCCAACTCGAGAAGATGAGCGATTCGCCGGGAAAACCCTAAATTTCCAGTTCAACATATAACCCTAACCAATCTATATCAGCGCTTTACAATCCAGTGATTCCGTTATAATGCCAGAAATGAGTAAAGTACCAGTCTAATACGTCAAAACTACATATTCAGCATGAGGTGATAATGCGCGGAAAAAAACCTGTAAACAAGGCTTGGGGTGGCCGGTTTAGTGAAGCAACTGACAAATTTGTTACGCGATTCACAGCCTCTGTTACATTTGACCAGCGACTTTATAAACAGGATATACGAGGCTCCCTCGCCCACGCCCACATGCTCCATGAGGTCGAACTCATCAATGATGACGAATTCCGCCAGATCAATACTGGTCTGGCCAGCATATTAGAAGATATCGAACGCGGATTATTTGAATGGTCGGTGGAGCTCGAAGACGTCCATATGAACATAGAGGCAGCCCTGACCGCCAAAATCGGCGAAGCGGGTAAGAAGCTTCACACCGGACGCTCACGCAATGATCAGGTCGCTACCGATATCCGACTTTGGCTAAGAGACGAAATCGCCAACATCCACGTTCAATTAGTTCGCCTGCAAAACGGCTTACTCGATCTCGCCGAACGTGAAGCTGCAACCATCATGCCCGGTTTCACCCACTTACAAACCGCGCAACCCGTAACATTCGGCCACCATATGATGGCCTGGTTTGAAATGTTGGATCGAGACAAAGGCCGTCTACAGGATTGCCTTAAGCGCTTGAACCGCTCACCTCTGGGTGCCGCAGCCCTGGCTGGTACCACTTTCCCCATTGACCGTGAGCTCACTGCCAGCCTGTTAGACTTCGATGGCCCGACAGCCAATTCACTGGATTCAGTTAGTGATCGGGATTTTGCGATTGAATTCTGCGCCTTCGCCAGCCTGCTAATGACACATCTATCTCGAGCCTCAGAAGAATTAATTTTGTGGACCTCGGCTCAATTTTCATTCATCGACCTGCCCGACCGCTTTTGTACTGGCTCCTCGATTATGCCGCAGAAAAAAAACCCCGATGTCCCTGAGCTAGTACGCGGTAAAACCGGTCGAGTTTATGGTCACCTGATGGGCCTGCTAACCCTAATGAAAGGTCAACCCTTAGCCTACAACAAGGATAACCAAGAAGACAAAGAACCCCTTTTCGATGCCGTTGATACAGTACGTGACTGCCTGAGAGCATTTGCCGATATGATCCCGGCAATCCAGGTAAAGGCTGACAATATGCGAGAAGCAGCCTTGCGAGGCTATTCAACTGCCACCGATCTAGCCGACTATCTGGTAAACAGAGGCATCGCCTTCAGGGATGCCCATGAGGTTGTCGGCAAGGCCGTGGCCTTTGGCATTGATCACAACAAAGATTTAGCCGAGCTATCCCTGGCGCAATTGCGCGCTTTTAATCCGTCTATCCAGGAAGATGTCTTTGCCGTACTCACACTGGAAGGCTCGGTCAGCAGCAGAAATCATGTCGGCGGTACCGCTCCGGAGCAGGTAAAAAAAGCTGTTGCTGTTGCTCGCGCTGTGCAAGCTTTAGAAAATTGATGGGGGGGGCATATTCCTCTTAACTGGATAGTCAAACTGGTTTCTCAAACCTGTATCAGACGCAGACTCGGCGAGCCTCAGGCTGGGCCTAAACCCACTATTGGTCAATCTCCAATTGAGTATAGAAGCCCGCTACCGGTATACTCCGGCCCTCGCCATGAGGGCTTCACACTATGAAATTTCGTTACGCCACCAAACATTCAGCCTTCGTGGTTTTTTTGCTGTTGTGTCTAGGCGGGCTTGGCCTTGGCGGGTTAAGTGCTTGCGGTAATAAAGGCCCACTCTATATCCCGGCACCTCCGGTGGAACAGCAACCTGCTCCAACTAAACAACAAGTGCCTCAACAAGGCGAATCTTCCGCTAGCTCACCCCTGTAATCGAAGCGCCTGCAATCTAAACCTTGTAACTTCAGCCACTCAAACCATGAATCACTTCGCCTACTCAAAAGGCCAGTTGTATGCAGAAGGCGTACCGCTGACCGACATTGCATCCCGTTATGGGACTCCAGCCTATGTCTATTCGAAACAGGCGCTGAGCGATCACTTTTTAGCCTATCAGCAAGCACTATCTGGCAAATCACATCTCATCTGTTATGCGGTAAAAGCCAACTCAAACCTGGCCGTGCTCAAAGTGCTAGCCGACCTGGGTGCGGGGTTTGATATTGTTTCCGCAGGCGAGTTACAACGGGTGTTACGAGCCGGTGGACGCGCCGATAAAACAGTTTTTTCGGGCGTTGGTAAACGCGCAGATGAAATTGAGTACGCACTCAAAGTCGGCATCCATTGCTTTAACGTCGAATCTGAAGGCGAGCTCGATCAAATCCAAGGTATCGCGGCTCGCCTGAATGTCCCCGCTGCAGTGTCTCTGCGTGTTAACCCCGATGTTGATGCCCTGACCCATCCTTATATTTCCACCGGTCTGAAAGAAAATAAGTTTGGTATCGGTATCGACACGGCTGTAACCGTCTACCAGCGTGCCGCTACATTGAGTCATATCGATGTCACCGGTGTTGATTGCCATATCGGCTCGCAGCTCACCGAAATCGCACCTTTTCTCGACGCCCTTGATCGCACCCTGGCACTGGTCGATAACTTGTCTGAGTCCGGTATCACCATCAAGCATCTGGATTTAGGTGGTGGCCTGGGTGTCCGCTACAAAAACGAATCTCCACCACCCATCGACGACTATATTGCCGCAATCCTTAACAAATTAGGCAATCACGACCTGACCTTGATCCTGGAGCCAGGTCGCTCTATAGCCGCCAATGCTGGTATATTGCTAAGCAAAGTCGAATATATTAAAGATAACGGCGACAAGAAATTCGCTGTGGTTGATGCTGCGATGAACGACATGATCAGACCCGCACTATATGAAGCCTGGTTAAACATTGAATCCGTTGTCTATCGAGACAGTAAGACCGAGGAAGTTTATGATATTGTCGGTCCGGTCTGTGAAACCGGTGATTTTCTCGGTAAGGATCGTCGGCTTGCCATCAAGCCCGGCGACCTGCTTTGCATCCATTCAGCGGGGGCTTACGGTTTTACCATGAGTTCTAATTATAATTCGCGACCACGAGCCCCAGAAATCATGGTCGACAAGGAAACCGCACACCTGGTCAGAGCGCGAGAATCTATCGACAGTTTGATGCAGGGAGAGCGGACGTTGCCAGAAGCACAATGATATCCATTCGATTTACAAAAATGCATGGTCTTGGCAATGACTTTGTCGTCATTGACGGAGTCTCTCAAGCCATCGATATGAGCTCCACCCTGGCACGTAAACTCGCCGACCGCCACCGAGGTATCGGCTGCGACCAAATTTTACTGGTGGAGCCACCCACCATCCCTGATGTTGACTTTCAGTACCGCATTTTTAACGCCGACGGCAGTGAAGTCGCCCAGTGTGGTAACGGCGCACGCTGCTTTGCCAAGTTTGTTCGGGATCAGAAACTCAGCGGCAAAACCCATCTCAAGGTCCAGACCCATGCAGGCATATTAGAACTGCACATTGATGGTGGCGAAGATATCGCCGTGGTGATGGGGGTTCCGATATTTGAGCCGAGCGGTATTCCCCTCAAGCGCAATGACGTGCAAACACTTTATCCACTGAATATTAATGGCACTATCTATCAGCTCGCAGCACTGTCTTTGGGGAATCCTCATGCTCTATTACAGGTCGATGACATTGCCAACGCGCCGGTTGCCGAATTAGGCCCGCAAATAGAACGCCACCCCGACTTCCCAGAAAAAGTTAACGCGGGATTTATGGAAGTCGTATCGCGTCGGGAAATAAAACTCAGAGTCTATGAACGTGGTGCCGCTGAAACCCAGGCTTGCGGCAGTGGTGCCTGCGCTGCCGTTGTGGCAGGCATCCAGCAAGACCTGTTAGACTCATCGGTAACTGTTTATCTGAAGGGCGGCCAGCTCGACATTTCATGGCAGGGCGAAGGCCAGGCCGTTACCATGACGGGACCTGCAACCACTGTATTTCAAGGGCGAATAAAAATATGAGCGATACCAACAAGCCCCAGCGGCCACGCGATACGGAACTGGGCGCCCAGCAGGTTAGTGCTTTTCTGAGTGCTAACCTCGACTTTTTCGATCTACACCCAGAGCTTATTGAACGCCTTGAACTCCCCCACGAAAGCGGCAAAGCAGTATCCCTGATCGAGCGACAGATCAGTGTGCTCCGCGAACGTAATATGGAAATGCGCGCACGGCTCAATAACCTCCTCGAATCTGCTCGCGACAACGACAAACTGTTTGAGAAGACCAAACGCTTAGTGCTAAGTATTCTCGAAGCTCCCAATCTTGATGCCATCGTTACCGCACTTTACGAGAGCCTCGGCACCGACTTTAGGGTTCAATACCACAAACTTATCCTCTTAGGCGACCAGGACAAAATTCTCACCAGCCACGCTCGGGTCGTGGGTCTGGATGAAGCCCAAAGTGCCATCGGCACCTTGTTGCGAACGAATCGGGCGATCTGTGGTGTGCTCCGCCAGGACGAACTTGAGTTTCTGTTCGGTGATGATGCGGATAAAATCGGATCGGTGGCTGCGGTGCCACTTTATCACGGTAATATTTTTGGCATTCTGGCTATCGGCAACAGCGATCCAAATCACTATCGCAGCAGCATGGGCACCTTGTTTTTGAGCTATATCGCCGAAGTCCTTAATAGAGTCGCCCCTAAGTTACTGAGCTAATCCTTATGGGCTCTGAAGCCGATAAAAGTTCAAAGCCCGTCAACTTAAGACCCGCTAACTTAAGCCCCAACCTTTCGGTTCCCAATAAAACTGAGCTCGACAGCTTTAAACATTACCTCGCCTCCGAGCGTAATTTATCGCCCCACACCGTCACTAATTACCTCCGGGATTTAGGCAAATTAAGCCGCTGGACCCAGGCTGAAAACCTGCAATCCCTCAAGCAAATCGACAGCCTCCATATCCGCCAATGTCTGGCCAATTTACATAAAGGCGGACTCGGCGGCGCTAGCTTGCAACGCTGGTTATCCTCGCTACGTGCTTTTTTTCGCTATGCCATTCGTAAACAATGGCTGGAGTCGGACCCCAGTGTCGGCATTAACGCCCCGAAAAAAAATCGTCGACTACCCAAAGTACTGGACGTCGACCAGAGCAATCAATTTATGGAGGTAACCGGTAGCAGCTGGTTAGCCCATCGCGATCGGGCCATGATTGAATTGTTCTATTCCTCGGGTTTACGCTTAGCTGAACTGGCCAGCCTTAATATCAACAATCTTGACTTCGCCGATCATACCGTCACCGTGCTGGGCAAAGGAAATAAAACCAGAACCCTTCCGGTCGGCGCACCAGCCTTATTAAGACTTCGCGAGTGGTTAGGTCTACGCCCACAGCGACCGGGTGCCAGCACAGGTGTAGAGGACGATCAACAAGCGTTATTTTTGAGTCAGCGTGGTCAACGCCTGAGCCATCGAGCTATTCAACAAAGGCTTGCTCACCTGAGCGCTAAGCAAGGTCTTGACCAGCGGGTGAACCCCCATATGCTACGTCATTCTTTTGCTAGCCACTTACTTGAATCCAGTGGCGATCTACGTGCTGTTCAAGAATTGCTGGGCCATGCAAATCTGTCCACGACACAAATCTATACTCATCTTGATTTTCAACACCTGGCGAAAACTTACGACCAGGCACACCCGCGAGCATTACGCAAAAAAACGTCTGATTAGCTCAGCTACGCGCTGCTGAGGCTATACTGCTTCCTCACCGGTTTCGCCGGTACGAATACGAATAATTTCTTCCAGCGAGGAGATAAATATTTTGCCGTCACCAATCTTACCGGTGCTGGCTGTTTTGATCACCGATTCAACAACCGCATCGACCATACTGTCTGCCACGGCTATCTCAAGTTTCACCTTGGGTAAAAAGTCCACCACATATTCAGCACCCCGATACAATTCGGTATGACCTTTTTGTCGACCAAAGCCTTTGACTTCCGTGACAGTGACACCTTGAACACCCACGTCGGCAAGCGCTTGACGGACATCATCTAGCTTAAAGGGTTTAATGATCGCGGTGATCAACTTCATAAGTTATTCCTCGTTATTTACAATGGCAAGTCCCACCCTGAATTCAGGGCCAGAACTTTAAATCAGAATACTCAATTAAGACTTAGCCTGGTGGCTCAAACGGGGAAAAAGATACACTTTTCCGCACCATAATGCATCTGTTCAAAATCAATGTGAGACAGAAACAAAAAAGGGGGACTTAAAGTCCCCCGAAAGTAGGTGTTAATGTTACTTTATTTTGCAGTCGTAAACTCTGGATAAGCCTCCATACCACACTCAGACATATCCACTCCTTCGTACTCTTCCTCTTCGCTAACCCGAATACCTACAGTCGCTTTAAGAATGAACCAGACCAACAAGCTCGCCCCGAAGACCCAGGCAAAGATGACCCCGATACCCAGTAATTGAGCGCCTAAGGTAGCATCAGGGTTGCTTAAGCAAACCGCTAATAAACCCCAGATACCCACAACACCGTGGACTGAGATAGCACCCACTGGGTCATCGATACGGATTTTATCCATTGCAACTACTGAAAATACCACGAGAACACCACCGATACCGCCAATCAAGGTCGACAGCATGGGTCCCGGAGTCAGCGGTTCAGCGGTAATAGCCACCAAGCCAGCCAGTGCACCGTTAATGGCCATGGTCAAATCAGCTTTACCAAACATCACACGCGCCATGATCAACGCTGCAATCAGTCCCGCAGCGGCAGCGGCATTGGTATTGACAAAAATATCTGCCACCGCGTTAGCTTCGCCAATATCGGAGACCTTTAGCTCAGAACCGCCATTAAAACCGAACCAGCCCACCCAGAGCACAAACATACCCAGGGCAGCGAGTGGCATATTGGCACCTGGAATAGCCTTCACAGATCCATCAGCACCATACTTACCTTTGCGCGCACCCAAAAGCAGTACACCAGCCAGGGCACCAGCGGCACCTGTCATATGCACCACACCAGAACCGGCAAAATCAAGGAAACCAGCAGCATCTAGAAAACCGCCGCCCCATTTCCACATGCCCTGTACTGGATAAATAACG
>JAHRWI010000206.1 GCA_019090225.1 Porticoccaceae bacterium | reverse complement strand
TCTTAGCACGGTGATTTTCCCACCATTCGTCCCCAGCATTCATGGGGAAAGAGCCATATTTCCCCACATCGGTAACACTAGAAACATTCGGAGACAAAGAGCCAAACACTTTTGACAAGAAGTCACGTGTAACTATTTCCCAAGCGCTGTAACTATCGGAATCAAAAGGCCGACCTTCAAGTAGCTGCTTTCCCTTAGCAATTTGCTGAGAAATGAGTTGCACTCCTTGCTCTGGCGTTGTTGAAGGGAGAACTTCAACTTTTCTTGTTTTATTACTTCTAGATTTTGCCATTACTATTTCCTTAAGCGCCTAACTATTATTGAACGCCACGTACGACATATGTTCGGAACGCGTGTACGTGTTCATGATGTACCCGTATTCGGATAAAAACGCGCAGACGCAACATATGATTCTCTGATTGGTCAATTATATATGCCACAATGGGCTGATTCTAAAGGAAAAATAAATAAGTCAATAAACTCCCTAAAATATGATGCGAGTGCTCAAGTATGCAAATCAAGGCTCAGACTCCTTGTTTTCCGCGGATAGCTATAACGAGCAAGCCTAGTAGATCGGATCTATGTTGGCGCTGCCTACGGTCAGCTTTAAAAGTCAGGGACATGCCCCTTTCTCAAACCCTGTCACGTTTCCATCTGAGCATGCAGTGCAGTCGGATGCATAGGTTTTGCGAAGGCCATTTTTTGTTGCGCCACAGACAGGGTCGTAGATCATGGTACACATTTGCGGCCGTGGCTCTTCGCATTCCATCATGGAGAGTACTGTTGGCTCCATCACGGCTGGTTGAAACTCTGGAGTTGTGCAGGCACTCACGCAAATCAGAGCAAAAATAAAGCTATAACGTAACATGTTGTTCTCCCTCAGAAACTGACTCGATAATACTGCCAGGCGATCCTGGCAACAACATGTCGTCATAATCTAACGCTTACCCGCTTGTTGCTTGTGCTGACAATTGTCAAAAAGTAAGGTCCAACAACCAGAAAACCAGGGTTAGCCCTGGATAAGTAGTCACATACAAGAAAGCTGGGGTCAGGCCTGGAATCAACGAAAACGAGGGTCAAAACACAATCATAATCAAGGCACGTTGATGTATGGGGTGTGCCCATATCCGTCGTAAACTTACGATTACCACCTATTATTCTAAGCAATAGTTTATTTCTGCCACTATGTATTGATTTATAAACATTAATCAATAGCGATGATTTTTACCTGAACGAACACACAGCTCAAATAAGCGGCTTTTTCGCACATAAGCGCTATTGGGGCTCAAGCTTTAACTAGCCCCATAATCTCTTTCACCGCTGGCTTCATAATCTTGCCATTGGCATTACGGGGCAGGGGTTCCGGATGTTGGTCAATGCGGATCGGCACTTTGAAAGCAGCGATTAGTGCCGCGACATGATCCTGCAATTCTTTTTCGCTGACGTTTATTCCTCGCCTTATCTGCACCAGCGCACCGACCTCTTCACCGAGAATGGGGTGGGGAATGCCGACCACGGCGGCATCGATTACGGCGGGGTGGTCATAGAGGGCGCTTTCGACTTCGATGCAGTAAATGTTTTCGCCGCCACGGAGCAGCATGTCTTTAGCCCGGTCCACCACGAATAAAAAGTTTTCATCATCCAGATAGCAGAGGTCGCCGGTATGCAACCAGCCGTCGGTGATGGTTTTTGCGGTGGCTTCCGGGTTGTTCCAGTAGCCCTTGATGACCTGGGGGCCTTTGATCCAGATTTCACCGATTTCGTTGGCGGGTAGTTGCTCGCCGGCTTCGATCATGATTTTAACGTCGCACACTGCAGCGGGCATGCCGGCGCTTTCCGGCCTGGTCATATAGTCCTCAGCAACGCAAACAGTGGTCAATGCACTGGTCTCGGTTAAACCATAACCATTGCTGGAACTGGCGTTGGGGAAGGCTATACGGACGCGCTCGGCCAGCTCCGGCGCGGGTGGCGCACCACCAAATAAAACGGCTCGCACTGATGAAGTATCGTGTTGTGACAGGATCGGGGACTCCAGTACCTGGAGCGGCATGGAGGGTACGCCGCCGAAGGAGTTGAGTTGTTCCTTTTCGATCAGTCGAATCGCGGTGTCGGCATCCCATTTGTACATAAAGACGATTTTGCTGCCCGCAATGGTGCTACCACAGAGCATGGCCAGCGAGCCGGTGACATGAAACAGCGGCGCGCTGATTAACTGGCCCATCTGATCGGTGGGCATAACCGGCTCGCGGCCATAACGATATTCGGTGCGAACGCGGCAATAGATGCCGCTAATTTGGTTAGTGCAGATGTTGCGATGGCTGTTGATCGCGCCTTTTGGCTTGCCGGTGGTGCCTGAGGTGTAATAAATGCTGGCGATGTCGTCAGGTGCAATATCAACTATTGGCAATGCCCGTTCATTGTCGTGCTTAGCCACTAGATTCTCGAAGCGGACTTCGTTAGGGCTGACGGCGTTGTCTTCGCCGCGGATGACAATGAGCCGCTCCAGGCTATGAATGTGGTCGCAGGTACCGGCGAGCAGGGCGGCGCGCTGTTGATCGGCAAACACCAGCCGAGCACCGGAGTTTTCGATACTGTATTCCAGCTCCCGCGTGGTCCACCAGGCGTTGAGGGGCACAATCACCGCGCCAATGGATACGGTGGCCCAGAACACCACCGGCCACTCGGGATAGTTGCGCATGGCCAGTGCAACGCGGTCGCCTTTGTTGATGCCGAGATCGCTGGTCAGGGCGTGGGCTAGTGCTACCACCTGCTGGTAATGCTGGACATAGCTTATGCGCTCGTCTTCATACACCAGGTAATCGCGATCAGCAAACTTTTGCGTGTCTTCAAAAATGGCGCGCAGGCTCGGCGCGGTATTTTTCCAGATCCGGGTCGGGATGCCGTTGATCACCGCCTCGTCGATTTCAAAGGGCGAACCGGGGGCAGTCATTTTTTCATCGAGCAGGGTGACGGGGATAGGCGTGGACATGCTTGTGATCCTTAATAGGGGGTGATGTTCTTCCCGAGAGGATACTGGATGCTTGTGACCCGGGAAACTGGGTGATTCCAAATTTAGCTATGTGGGCTAGAATGCGGGTCGAAATTTATATTGTGCAAACAACGAGTCATAAATATGCAGAGCGCTCAACAATCGTTAGCTCGACAATAGAAAGATACGGACTCCTCTCGAACCAGTTCAATTTATATAAACTTTATTAAGCAAGCCATCAGCGGGAAAAAGGGAAAAAAGCATTATGAATTTATTTGATCTGACCGGAAAGGTCGCGGTAATCACGGGCTCTACCAAAGGCATCGGTAAGGCCATCGCCGAACAGTTGGCTCAGCATGGGGCGAAGGTGGTGATATCGAGTCGCAAAAAGGAAGTCTGTGACGAGGTGACCGCGCAAATTAATGAGATGACCAAAGATGGTGCTGGTTGTGCTTTTGCCATTCCTGCCAATATCTCCCGCAAAGAAGACCTGCAAAACCTGGTAGATAAAACGCGGGAACATTATGGCAAGATCGACATATTAGTGTGCAACGCAGCGGCCAACCCTTACTACGGGCCGATGCTGGGTATCAACGATGAGCAGTTCGACAAGGTGATGGACAATAATATCAAATCTAATCACTGGCTTTGCTCCATGGTGATCCCCGAGATGCAGGCGAGAAAAGACGGTTCGATTACCATTATTTCTTCTATCGCTGGGCTGGTGGGTCATACTACGCTGGGTGCTTATGGGCTTTCTAAGGCCGCGGATTTCGCCCTGGCTCGCAATATTGCCGCCGAGTTTGGCCCCGATAACGTGCGTGCCAACGCCATTGCACCGGGCCTGATAAAAACCGATTTTGCCCGTGCTCTGTGGGATAACCCGGAATATCTGGAGGCAGCGACGGCTAATTGCCCACTGCGTCGGATAGGCACGCCGGAAGAAATTGCCGGTGGCGTGGTGTTCCTGGCTTCGGCGGCAGGTAATTTCGTCACAGGTCAAACACTGACTATGGATGGTGGGCGGACTATCTCTAATGAATAGCCTGACCAGTAGCATTGCGAAAAGAACGATGCCTGACGAGGGTGGATATATTTTGTTAAAGGATATCTGCCCTTGAATTAAGGGGTATTCAGGTCTATAGGTTAATGCCAACAGAGAAACTTTAGGCCAACAAAGAAACTTCACTATAGAAAAACTTCATTCTAGGAAACGCGACACTTATAAAATTAAACTTAAGAAGTGACGGGGGTTAGCAAAATGAAAGTCGGTATGTTGAGCGTGTTTCAGGCAGAGTTGGAACAGAACCTGACTGATTTGGAGGTCTATAAAAAGCAATTAGCCATTTGCGATCTGGTCGAGCCGCTGGGCTACGACTCTATCTGGGCGGCGGAGCATCACTTCACCGATTACACCATGTGCCCCAGTGTGACCGAACTATTGGCCTATATGGCCGGGCGCACCGAGCGCATTGGTTTGGGTACGGCGGTATTGATTTTGCCCTGGCACAAAGACCCGGGTCGCATCGCCGCTGAGATGGCCATGCTGGATAATATGTCCGACGGCCGGGCGCTAATGGGTTTTGGTCGCGGTATTGGTCGGGTCGAGTATGACGGTTTCGGTATTCCCATGGAGGAATCCCGTGACCGCTTCGATGAGTCTGCCGAAATTATCATTAATGGTCTGGAAACAGGCTTTATTGAATACGATGGTAAGTTCTTCAAGCAGGAGCGCAGAGAGCTACGACCGCGCCCCTTCAAGACTTTTAAGGATCGCCTGTACATGGCTTGTCAGTCGCCGGATTCGGCAGATGTGGTGGCCGACCTGGGTGCGACGATGATGATTTTTGCCATCTCGCCCTGGAAAGCTCGGGCTAAAGATGTTGAACGCTATCGCGCCCGCTTCCGCAAAGCACAGGGTACTGAGCCGCCGCCGATCCTGGCCAATATTTTCTGTGTGTGCGACGAAGACGAAGCCCGCGCCGAAGGAATGGCCATGAAATATATGCACGATTACTGGATTTCAGCCCTCAATCATTACGAGATGGACGGCACCCATTTTGCGGATAAGAAGGTTTATAACTTCTATGCACAAAGCGCCGAGATCATGCGTGATCGCGGTCGTGAGTCGGTGACCGAGTTGTTTACTAATAATCAGGTGCATGGCACGCCGCAACAGATCCTCGATAAAATTCACTGGATTCGTGAACAGGCCGGGCCGATGAATCTCAATGTCTCATTCAGCTTTGGCGGTATGCCTTTTGACTATGCTGAAAAAAGCATGCGTTTGTTTGCTGAGAAAGTGCTACCTGAGTTGCATGAATGGTCCTGCGAGCCGGAGGAGAAAAAGGCCAGCGCTTGATCAGCTCCTGGAGGTGTTTATAAAACGTCCTTCGGGGCGTTTTTTTATTTCGAAAGTTTTTTAAAGGTGGGCATACTGCCGTTAATTCAGGTAGGTAAGAAGATTGCGAGTCACCTCGCTTTGTAGCAGACTAGGGCGTTTAGAGTCAGATAAAATTCGTTTAACCGCACAGCACATTCGATGTAGAGGCAAGGACAATGGCAAGTATACGTAGCAAATTATTGGCGTCCACAATGCGCGTCACCATGAAGAAAATGTTAGGCAGAAGTGGTGATGTAGAGAAGGAACGGCGCTTTCTTGACAAGATGTCTGGGATGACAGCCAGTCGCAAACCTGGGCAGTCTACAGAAATGGGCGGTGTTCCAGCCGAATGGCTGCACTGTGCCAGTGGCGAGCCACAACGTACCATTCTTTATCTGCACGGTGGTGGTTATGCCCTGGGAGGGCCAGACAGCCACCGGGATATGGTGGGGGATATTGTTGATGCCGCGCAGGCCAAAGCACTGATTCTTGATTATCGTCTGGGGCCAGAGACGCCTTTTCCCGGTGCTGTGGACGACGCAGTGGCTGGCTACAAAGCTTTATTGGATGATGGTGAGCTACCCGAGAAAATTTTCCTGGCCGGAGATTCTGCTGGCGGCGGCCTGACTGCGGCCGCGCTGGTTGCTATCAAAGACGCAGGCCTACCGATGCCAGCCGGAGGCGTTTGTATATCACCCTGGGCAGATTTGACCTTTGCGGGACGATCGATGCATACCAAGGCTTTGAGCGATGCGATGCTGAGTAAAGAGACGCTATCGTGGATGGGTGGTTTGTATCTCGCCGGGCAGGATGCCAGTCATCCTTTGGCCTCACCGATATTTGCTGACCTTTCTGGTTTGCCGCCTCTGTTGATACAGGTTGGTGGTGATGAGGTCTTGCTCGATGATGCCCTGCGTCTTCATGATGTGGCTAAGGCCGCTGGTGTCGATTCGACCCTGGAAGTTTGGGACGAGATGATGCACGTTTGGCACCTGATGGCCAAGTTTGTCCCAGAGGGTAAGCTGGCGATCAAAGCTATGGGTGAATTTATGGTCAAGCATGCACCCTGATTTTGATTCGTGCTAAGTATCACAAGCCGCAGAGTAATGGAGTGTTCTCTGGTTTGTGGCTTAGGTTTTTCATGTCGGTTTGCGGCTTAGACTATTGCCTGAGATTTGTGAGGTCTAATCGGCAAGCATCTAGCCAGACAGTTGAAAGCCAGGCAATCGAAAACCAGGCTCAGGCGGAAGCGCTAAAAAAAAGATAAAGCGATAAAAGCCCAGGCAATAAAAATCGGGGCGATAAAGCGCAAGCAAAATAACCATAGCCGTCCAGACAGTTTGTCGTTAAATTCAGATGCTCCAAGCGCTTTAGCTTTAGTCCAGCCCCAGCCAGCGAAAAGCGCGGTGCTGATGCCGCCCAGTGGCAACAGTAAGTTAGATATAGCGTAATCATAAAGCTCCAGAATATTACGCCCTCCCATAGTTGCTGAGTCGAACACGCTATAACCCAGTGATGCAGGTGCTCCCAACAAAAATATTATCAGCCCCAGAGCGAGGGCTACGGTGCTCCGTGACCTGCCCGTTTTGCGTATAAAGTAGGCGACGGGGACTTCCAGAATTGAAAACATAGAGGTCAGAGCTGCGCCGACTAGCAGGCCAAAAAACAAAATAGCAAGCCAGCGACCGCCAGGCATCAGCAGGAATAGTTCCGGTAGCGTGATAAACGCCAGCTCTGGCCCCTGGGCTGGATTAAGTCCAAAAGAAAATACTGCGGGAAAAATTGCTAAGCCCGCGACAATGGCCAGCAGGCTGTCGCCTGCGACGATAGTCGCCGCTGCGCCAGGAATGGAATGACTCTTTGGCAGATAAGCTCCGTAGGTAAGGAAAATCGCCATACCAATGCCCAAAGAAAAGAAGGCCTGACCAATAGCTGCGATATAAACAGCAGGGCGGGTAAATGCGCTCCAATCAGGTGTGAATAAAAACGCCAGGCCTAAACCGGCATCGTCGAGGGTCAGGGAGTAGGCCGCTAAGATAACAACAATTAAGACGAGTATCGGCATCAGAAATCGATTCACGGCCTCAATACCTTTTTGTATGCCACCGGCCACGACGGCAACAGTTGCCGCCATCATGATGGCCTGCCAGAAAATCGGCTCAACAGGCTGTGCAATAAATAAACTAAAAAACGTGCTGTTATCCTGGGTCTCCGATAAGTGACCGGTTAGTGCACTGATAAAATACTTTAAAGACCAGCCGGCAATGACACTATAAAACCCCAGTATGAAAAAGCACCCGATGACCGCCAGACCTCCCGCTAGGTACCAGGGCTGATCGGGCCGAGCGTGATGAAAGGCCTGGACTGCGTCACTTTGGGCATTTCTGCCGATACTTATTTCAGCAATGACAATCGGTAGTCCAATAAACAGGATGCACACCAGGTAAATAATTAAAAAGGAGGCGCCACCATTTTGCCCGGCGACGTAAGAAAAACGCCAGATGTTTCCAAGTCCCGCAGCGGAGCCAATGGCTGCCAGCAGAAAGCCATGCCGGGACGCCCATTGCTCTTCTTCTTGTCCATCTGCGGATTTCATTATTCGGTCTCACCGAGCGACTTAATTCGATAATATTTTTCTGAGGAGCTTACCCAGGACAATACTGCGAGTGATTAGCATGATGAGATTACCTGCAAGGAATAAACTATCAGGAATTAGCCACGAATGATGAATCGCCAGGCATTAAGCATACAAATTAATATGGAAATACCTTAACATTTGTCTCAAATCAGATAGCCTGATTTGACCACCCTTGTGGATGCTCGACCTTGTGTTAGTAATACACAGATCAGACATTGCAGACTTATCCCAAATCAAACGTTACCAACAGGAACTGACTATGGATTTTACCCTCGCTGAAGAGTATCAAATGCTGCTCGATACCGCCGATAAAATTGCCAGGGACTTTCCCCGCGACTACTACATCGAGCATGCCAAGAATCAAACCTTCCCTCAGGAGCAGTGGGACGCTTTGGCCCAGGCCGGAATTCTCGGCATCAATACTCCGGAAGAGTACGGCGGTTCCGGTATGGGTATGTTAGCTCTGGTGCTGTTGCAGGAGCGTTTGGCGGAACACGGTGTGGCACCGCTATTCTTTGTAGTCAATCAGGGTATTGCGGTACCGAGTATTTCTCGCCATGGCACGGAGGAGCAAAAGCAACGGTGGTTGCCAGCTATCGCATCGGGCGAGAAGCGCAGCTGCTTTGCTATCACCGAACCGAACGCGGGTACTAACACCTTTAAAATTACCACCACCGGGCGGGAAGAAGCTGATCATTTCGTGCTTAACGGCAGTAAGTTATTTATCAGTGGCATCAACGATGCCCAGCAAGTGCTTGTCGTTGCGCGCACGGACGACGGCGAACCGGGGCAGAAGGCGAAACTTACGTTGTTTGTGGTTGATACCGATACCGCTGGCCTCACCTGGGAACGCATGGATACCATGTTGTTGAATGCCGAAGGCCAGTTTTTTGTCTACTTTGATGATGTCAAAGTGCCGAAAGAGAATGTTCTGGGTCAGGTCGGTGGTGGCGTTAACGTGCTGTTCGATGCCCTTAACCCCGAACGTATGATCGTTGCAGCAGGTGCCATCGGCGGTGGTCGACACGTCCTGGCTCGCGGTACTGAGTATGCCAATGAAAGAGAGATATTTAAGGGCCCCATTGGCGCCTACCAAGGTCTTCAGCATCCCATGGCGGAGGCCAAAGCCCAGCTTGAATGCGCATCTTTGATGGTGAAAAAGGCGGCTTGTCTACACGACAATGGTGA
>JAHRWI010000205.1 GCA_019090225.1 Porticoccaceae bacterium | reverse complement strand
GTTTGGACAGGTTTTATAAGGCCTTGCGTGACTATGGCGATGTTGAAGCACAAGCTATCGAGACCTTAAAGCCCAGTTCGTGGTACCAGCGTTTCGTCGCATCGATGAATGATGACTTTAATACCCGGGAAGCTTTTGCTGTTATGTATGATCTGGTGCGTGAATTAAACACGGCGACAAGTGAGCAGCGCCCAGATGCGTCTCAGCTGGCGGTTGAGTTAAAATCCCTGGGCGCAGTATTGGGCTTGCTTAATGCCGATGCCGAACAGTTTCTGCAAGGCACAGATCTAAATCGCTCCGCTGAAAGCGATGGTATCAGTGACCAACAGATCGACACTCTGATTGCTGATAGAGAAGCGGCAAAAACTGCCAAAAATTACGGTCTGGCGGATGAAATCCGTGAACAACTGCTCGCTCAGGGAATCGTCCTCGAAGACTCCCGTGATGGTACGCGCTGGCGTCGGGACTGAGGGTTGAGATGCCTGAAGGCTTTCCGTGCATCGTATGTGTGATAGCTGCTTTATACGATTGGCTTATAAACTATTAGTGTTACTGGTCAGTAACAGCACTTGATTTGTGTCAATGTATTGCGGCAAAATCACGCCACTCTTATTCGCAGTAAATTCACTAACTCGGGCGCACAAACATGGCACAGCTTAATCAATGCGATACGCTTATCAAAAATGCGCTGGTATTTGACGGTACGGGCAATACGCCCGTCGTCGAAGACCTGGCAATCCTCAATGGCAAAGTTTTAGCGCGGGGCGCTAAGCTGGATATCAGTGAGATCGGCGAAACCGTCGATGCTGAAGGCAAGTGGTTAATGCCCGGTATGCTCGACATCCACACTCACCTGGATCTCGAAGTTGAAGTGAATCCCGGTTTGGGCGAGGCGGTTCGCCATGGCACAACGACCGTGCTAGTCGGTAACTGCTCTCTAGGTGTGGCCTTTGGCGCTCAGCAGCAAGGCAGCGAGGACCCGATCCTCGATTGTTTTACCCGGGTAGAAAATATGCCTAAGAAGGTACTGTCGCAGTGTATTGAGAAGATCACCTGGGATAACGCCAACGATTACCTGGATCACTTTAGCAATATCCCTCTGGGACCTAATGTCGCGTCTTTTGTGCCCCATTCCATGTTACGTGTTGAGGTAATGGGCACCGATGCGTCGATTAGTCGCCCACCTAACAAGGAAGAGCGAGCCAAAATGCAGTCCATCGTGGAAGAGTGCATGAGCAAGGGCTACATGGGTTTGTCAACCGACCAGATTGTTTTCCACTATCTGGCCAACGACCCTAACAAAAATCAGCGTATCCCCAGCCATTTTGCTGAGTGCGACGAATTGCGACCCTGTCTGGAAATCGTCCGCAAGCATGGCGGCGTATGGCAGACCAATCCCGATGGCGAGAAAATGCTGCGCACCCTGAAACGCTATTTCTGGTCGGCTGGTCGTTTCCGTGGCAAAGCCCTGAAAATTTCTGCTTTGACGGCCATTGATTTCGTCTCGGTCCCCGGCATTTGGCAGAAAATGCTTAAGCTTGGTAGTGTGATTAATTCCAAACTGTTTAAAGGCAATATCCACTTTCAGGCCCTGGGTGGCAGTTTCCGTATGTGGTCCGACGGCATGATTTCTCCCGTTTTCGAAGAACTGGAGTCGACCCGCGAAATAATCGCCTGTGAAACTGATCAGCCCGAGGCCCGACTGGCGTTATTAAACGACCCAGACTGGCTGGAGCGTTTTAAAGGCGACTGGGCGAAAATGACCGTTGAGAACGCAAATCTAACCAAGCTCGGCGGCAATAAAGACCAGGCCACCTTTCAGATGGACTTTTCCAGGATGACCTTCCAGGACAGCGCCGTGCCTAGCTGGGATGGCGACACCCTCGCAGACGTGTTGGCTCGATTGACTACCTTCATTGAAAGTGAAGGTAAGACTGGCGCGAAAGACGATGCCGAAGCCACCGAGTTTGCTCGCTTCCCGAAAGAGTGCACGGATAAGCGAGAGTTCTGGCTACAATGCATGCGCTTGTATGACAGAGGTTTTCGCTGGTGGTTTGATGTGGCCAACACGGATGAAGATATCGTCGAAGAGATTTTATTCAACGAAAATGCCTTGCCTGGATTCAACGATTCCGGTGCTCACCTGACCAACCTGTCTTTTTATGACGGTAACCTCGGTACCCTGCGAATCGCGCAGAAACGTGGTCTGGAAAGGGTAGCTCACGCGGTTCACCGGCTGACCCGCGAACCGGCTGAATTTTTCGGTTTGGATGTCGGCACAATCGAGCCCGGCGCCCAGGCAGACATTGCGCTTATTAATCCAGAAAACCTCAAAAATCACGATATGAATGCCGGTCGTACCAAAATATTCCATGAGCTCTTTGGTCAGGATGTTCTGGTTAACCGTTCGGACGGTGTGGTCGAGCAGGTTTACATCAATGGTGTGAGAACCTGGGAAAACGGCAGTCAATATACCGAAGCGCTCGGGACTCAAACCCTGGGTCGAGCGGTGCGAGCCAACCAGTAAGTTTTTCTTCTTGTCGCAAAGCCGGGCATTGTTTATAGCATTGCCCGGCTTTTTTATGCGCTGGATATTTGTCCTTATCCCAGTGGCAAGTTAGGCTTAGGGCTAATAGCTAGAAGAAACGCATAGAAGAAACAGTTAGAAGAAACAGTTAGAAGAAACAGTTAGACGGATTGGGAGTGAGCGGTGTCAGATTTAGCAGAAGTTATTAAGGATCTTCGGGCAGAGGGTGACGAGTTGTATGCCTTCCTCCTAACCATAGGCGAAGAAGATTGGACCAGGGCCACAACATTTAAAAACTGGACGATTAACGACGTCGTTCAGCATCTGTATTTTGGTGATTACCTGGGCATGACATCCCACAAAAATGGCGACGAATTTCTGGCCTTTATGGAAACAGTTCAGGCATCGAAACAAGATTTAGTTGACTACACACGCAGCTGGTTAAATGGCGAATCCGGTGTGACTATGCTTGAGCGCTGGTATGGGCAATTTTCAGAAATGTGTGATCTTTTTGCGGCTAGCGATCCAGAGATACGCCTCACCTGGGCAGGACCAGATATGGGCCTGAAGATGTTCGCTACGGCTCGCTTAATGGAAACCTGGGCCCATGGTTGGGAGATTTACGATTTGCTGAAGGCACCACGCCAGCACACAGACCGAATTCGTCACATCGCTACCATCGGTGTTAAAACCTACGGCTGGACCTTTGCTAATCGTAAACTAGAGCCGCCAGGCCCACCGCCTTATATAAAACTAACTGCGCCATCTGGCGAAATATGGGAATGGCATACGCCGCAGGAGGACAATCAGATTACCGGTCAGGCGGTAGATTTTTGTCAAGTCGTAACGCAAGTGCGCAATATCGCTGATACCGACCTTCGAGTGAATGGTGAACCTGCTACACAGTGGATGGCTGTTGCACAGTGTTTTGCCGGCCCGCCAGAAGAGCCACCCAAGCCCGGAACCCGGGCTTAACAGCATCCTTTAATTAATAGCTATATTTTTCCTTCGCTCTGAAGGCGCGCTAGCTTTCCTGGAATCAAACTGTACATATCAACAGTTGATGTAATATCGTCAATTTTCCGATTTAGCTTGTTATCTTGGCTCTTATGTAAACAGAGGATTTTTAACTATAATATTCAACGAGTTACAGGTGAGTGTGGCGAATTTATTTTGACAACATATACCGCCCCGTCTCGAGTATGTGCAAAAAAACCACTTATTGAGGCCATCGCCTCATATTTAGGCTGAAAATAATAGAGCTTGTATTTATCTTTAAAATCAATACATTAGAGCGCTAATTCAATTGGTGCCAGGGAATGATATACCGACCAATCTGCATATCATCCGAAATCCGGTACATATACCGACCAGTCTCAGGTTAGGAACATATACTGACCGGGGCGTTCATTAATAGTTAAAGGCTGTTCTGGTTTTAATAGCAAGTAGACCATAGTAAATTTGAGCTGCTTTAATCCAGTGCGGAATTCAGGCAAAGTAGTCCAAATAGAATATGTGGCAACGTGGTACTCAATTAAAAGTTTAATGCTCATAAACCCATTAAACTGTCCGTTCAATGAGTACCATTTTTGTTTCAGGGTGTGCCCAGGCACGGTGTTTCGCTTCCAATGGGGCTGGTGCCAACTTCAAGGCCAACGCATGTAGCCAGGTCAACGCTGCCCTTAACCAGTTTGTCAATGCGACCGCCTTACCGGGGCTTCGTTTTAGCATTATCTTTAAATTGGAGTTTTTCGCGGCCACCAATACTGTGTTAGGCGGCGCATTACAAAAACGTTAAAGGCTGTTCTGGTTTTAATAGCAAATAGGCCATAGTAAATTCAGGCTGCTTCAAGCCAGTGCGAATTTCAGGCAAAGTAGCCCAAATAAAATAGGTGGCAACGTGGTACTCAATTAAAAGTTTAGTGCTCATAAACCCATTAAACTGTCCGTTCAATGAGTACCGTTTTTGTATCAAGGTGTGTCCAGGCATGGTGTTTCGCTTTCAATGGGGCTGATGCCAACTTTAAGGCCAACGCATGTAGCCAGGTCAACGCTGCCCTTAACAAATTTGTCAATCCGACCGCCTAACAGCGGCTTCGTTTTGGCTTTATTTTAAAGATAGAATTTGTCGCGGCCACAAGTAAAGTTTTAGGCGGCGAATTACAATAGCGTTAGCTTTATTAGCGTAGATCGATCATATGGAAGGAGAGGGCAATTTATGTCGGGACGAAGCTATTCAACAGATATTCTGATCTCCGCAAAACCTGAATCAGTGTACAACGCAATTACAAAGGACATTGATAAATGGTGGACGGAATTATCAAACCAAGCTCTGCAAGTCGGAGACCAGTTGATCGTTAGGTTTGAGAAAACAACATCTTGGGTGATGACGGTATCCGAGGCCTTCCCAAATCGATTTATTGTCTGGAAGGTTGCTGAGGCAAATCACGACCTTGAAGGCATAACAAAAAAAGATGAATGGAAAGGAACCACCATCAAATGGGAGATAATAGAAAATGAAACAGGGAGCAAGGTAACTTTAACTCACGAAGGATTAGTGCCAGCACTTGAATGCTATGAAATCTGCGAAGCAGGCTGGGGGTATTTCTTAGGAAGCTTGAAGAACTATATAGAGACTGGAAAAGGATATCCATATAAAGAAGCAATTGCCGAATAATATGCTGAATATTACAGCTAACAAGGCGCTGCACCGGACGGCAATTCCGCTGCGCTTCATTGCCGTCGGTGAGCTTTGTCGTTAGGATTGAGAAAGGAAAATACCGATGTCGAATAAAGTGGTATATGGCGGCTTTCGATACAAGAGAAGAAAGCGGGAAGATAAAGAAAACAAAATTCTCAGGTGTGAATTTTCGGAGCGTTGGATACAGTTTCCGGTTGTCAGTGAATTAACCGCTGACAACATTGACTATATGCATCTGGATGTGATGACAAAAGGTAATAACGACAAGCCTAAAAAACTTTGTGAGGTAATTGTTAACCGCTCAACTTTGATCGAGTTACTTAATGATATCCCAACAATTGATCATCGCGGCACGGATAACGAATAGATGCTAAAAATGCCTAACAAGAAAATCAAGTCGTTCGCTATCGCTCTCTTGGACGCTCGTACCTCGCGCCCCTTATTTAGGCGTTAGCTGTGAAAAACCATGCGTAAATATCAACTCACAGAACAAATGTCAGCCTTGGTAGAACAAGCAGCCTATGAAAGATGGCTTCATAGAAAAGCATTAGCCCATGTAAAGAGGGATAGAAACAGAGGCAATAAAACAGCAACAAATGAATCATATAAAGTCGCCATTCACAAAGCAGTTTGTGAATGTGGCGGTAATGATGCATATACAAACG